>NZ_JCAKMZ010000013.1:0-81962 GCF_059515865.1 Acinetobacter sp. CY73
CGGAGTATTTTTCTGTGTTGGTTGGAGTATTTGTTAAAGGGCTTACAGGAAAAGGATATTCAGACTAAAAATTATTTGCTGATTCTCGATAATGCCTCAATTCATAAAGGTCAAGCGATTGATGATTTAGCAGCAAAATATAAGACAAGAATCGTTTATCTACCTGCGTATAGTCCCGACCTCAATCCTATTGAAAAAGCATGGTCTGTCTTAAAAAGTAAAGTCAGGCACATCATTGCTCAGAACAATAAAACCATTCAGGAAGCTCTGGATATCGTATTTAAGATGATGTAGCTTATATTTCATATTTGGCTATAATATTTTTGGAAATCGTTATGTTGGGCGAGCTAGTGAAATAATTTTATCTCAGCATCATCATGAGACTACATTAGATATTGCTAAAAATTAAGTCATAAAAAACCTCTCATTTGAGAGGTTTTTTATTGGGAGAGATTACTTAATGTAAGTCAACCAGTGTGCATATTTTGGATCTTTACCTTGAACAGCATCAAAATAGGCTTTTTGAATTTGTGTGGTGATCGGACCACGAACACCTTCACCAATTTGACGATCATCATATTCACGAATTGGGGTGACTTCAGCAGCTGTACCTGTAAAGAACGCTTCATCAGCGATATAAAACTCATCACGTGTAATACGGCGTTCAATCACGTCATAACCCAAGTCTTTTGCAATCGTGATAATCGTTTGACGAGTAATACCGTCTAACGCACCACCTGCAACATCAGGTGTATGAATCACGCCATCACGTACTAAGAATACGTTTTCGCCCGAGCCTTGGCATACATAACCCTGCGGATCGAGAAGCATTGCTTCGTCATATCCAGAGTGTGCTACTTCTTGATGCGCCAAAATTGAAAGTGTGTAGTTACCTGAGGCTTTTGCTTTACACATGGTCACGTTAGGATGGTGATGCGTAAATGAAGACGTTTTTACACGAATACCCTTCGCCATTGCTTCTTCACCTAGGTAAGCACCCCAACTCCATGCTGCAACCACTGCATGAATGGTATTATCTGTTGCTGCGATACCTAGTTTTTCTGAACCAATAAAAATGATCGGGCGCAAATAGCAAGACGCGAGTTTATTTTCACGCACAACATCAATTTGAGCCTGTTCTAACGTCGCTTGATCAAATGGAACTTTCATTTGATAAATTTTTGCAGAGTTAAGTAAGCGCTTTGTATGCTCTTTTAAACGGAAAATCGCTGTACCATTTGGTGTTTCATAAGCACGGACACCTTCAAAAACACCCATACTGTAGTGTAATGTATGAGTAAGGACGTGAGTTTTCGCTTCACGCCAATCAACTAATTGTCCATCTTGCCAAATAAAACCATCACGATCAGCCAAATTCATGACTTAAACTCCAAATGTATACTTAATTATTCACTTTCCAACGCGAACACCGCAGTTGGATCAATCAATCTTCGCCACAATGTGCAAACCACCTCTCGGGTATCAAACCAATCAGCCGCGCTCACTTGCATACTTTGATTAGCAAGGGCGAGTCTATGGCTCTCGGCGCGTTCACTCAAATAGGCTTGAATCAAGGCTGAAGCATCGTCACTGGATAAACAACGTGCCTTGGCAGCATCTTCTAAGATTCGTACATTGTCGGAATAATGGGCGAGATCAGGATTCGTCCCACTCCAGGCTAACACGACATACTGTGCCATAAATTCGATATCAACGATACCACCTGCATCCTGTTTTAAATGAAAAATTCCATCTTTTTTTTGTTCTTTAGATGAACCCAAGTGATCTTTCATTTTTTGGCGCATGTTGAGCACTTCTTCACGAACTTTATGCTCATCACGAGGCAAGGTCAAAATAACTCTGCGAAGTTGCTCGAACTTTTCACGCAAAGCACTTTCTCCTGCAATCGAACGGGCACGAACAATCGCTTGGTGCTCCCAAACCCATGCATTTTTAAGTTGATACTGCTCAAATGCTTTTAGACTGGTCACTAAAAGTCCCGCTTCCCCTGAAGGACGCAACCGTGTATCAATTTCATACACACGTCCATCCAAAGTCTGCGTGGTCATGAGTGACATAAACTTTTGGGCAACTCGCATTGCAAATGTGAAACCACTGATAGGTTTAAGTCCATCGGTATCTGACTGCTCATCCATATAGTGAATAAAGACGAGATCTAAATCTGAACCATATCCAAGTTCAATACCTCCCACTTTGCCATAACCAATCACGGCAAATGCAATATGATCCATTGAGCAACGATGCCCTTCGGCATCTAAAGGATAGCCGTGTTTTTTAGCTGTAATTTGATAGGCCAAATTCAATGTTGCAATCACAGAGACTTCGGCAATATCCGTCAACGCATCCGAGACTTTCATAAGTGGACTTTCAGCCAACACATCGCTGGCAGCCACAGTCAATACATTGGATTTTTTAAACAACCTCAGCACGCGCATTTGATCCTCAACCTGATCAATTTCAATGCGCAATAGCTGTTGACGTAAAGAGTCTTCTAAATCTTTGCGCTTGGGTAATTCAAAATCCATCGATAAGAATTCGTCCAATAACACTGGATAGTGTGTCAACTCTTCACAAATCCATGGACTGACCGTTGCCATCTTCACTAAACGCTGCAATGCCCCTTTACTCTCGATCAACATGACCAAATACACCGTACGGCGCATCACGGATTCTATCAAAGGCATCAGTCTGACCAGCGCTGTTTGTGGCTTATCGGATTGTAGAATCACTTCAATCAAATGTGGCCAAAACTCTTTTAAGCGCTGAATTGCTTTTGCTGGAAGCTTTTTAATGGCATGCCCAAACCAAAACTCTTGAATTAAATTTTTCGCGTGATCATCTAGTATCTGTTCTAAGCGTTCTTCCATTTGGCCAAAACTTTGTACTAAAGTTTCTGTGCCTTTTTCTTTAATCAAATGTTGAAACTGATAAATCACTTTTTGACGCTTTTGATTCAATACAACAATGAAGTGATCCCAATCTGTAAACCCTAAAGTTTCACACATTCGACGTCTTAAATCAGGCTCTGTTGGTAGTGACTGCGTTTGTTGGTCATTTAAGGCTTGGATCGCGTGTTCGACACGGCGTAAAAATAAATAGGCATCTTCTAAATCAATAACAGCATCATCATCCAAAAGCCCTACTTCACCTAAATGCTTTAAACTCACTAAACATTGACGATCTTGTAATTCAAGTTTTGACCCACCATAAATCAGCTGAAACACTTGAACAATAAATTCAACTTCACGAATCCCACCTGCTCCTAATTTAATATCATCTTCAATATTACGACGCGCGACTTCACGCTCAATCATGGCTTTCATTTCACGCATGGCTTCAAAAGCAGTGTAATCCACATATTTACGGAAGACGAAAGGTCGAGTCATCGCCAGTAGATCATCGCCATCTGCTCCACCTGAAACAATGCGTGCTTTGATCCACGCATAACGCTCCCACTCACGACCATGCTGGCTTAAGTACTTTTCTAAAGCCACATGACTTATGGCCAGTGCAGAGCCATCGCCCCAAGGTCGAAGTCGCATATCCACTCTAAACACAAAACCATCTGCAGTAATATGCTCAAGCAGATAAATAATCTTTTGCCCCCAAGCAATGCAGAACTGCTGAACATCAATGCACTTTCGACCATTGGTTTCACCTTGCTCATCGAAGGCAAAAATCAAATCAATGTCACTGGAAAGATTCAGCTCTTGAGCGCCTAATTTCCCCATGGCAACAACGATCAGGTCTTGTACTTTTCCGTTATAGCCTATTGGTTCACCATGTTTTGTAACCAATGGAACTCGTGCAAAATCTTTGGCGGCATTAATACTGGCATCAGCAAAATCAGATAGCTCTCGAGTTAGCGTCACTACATCAGTGAGTTGGTTGGCATCTTGCCAGATCCATCGAAACATCAGGCGTGCACGTAAAATACGCAACGTGCTCATCCATTGATTTTCATTTTGAATATCAAGCAGAGTACTTTGAACAAGTGAACGAATCTGGGATGTGGTTAAGCTTTTTTGAAATTGATCAATTGCAAAATCTTGCTCTAATGATGGTGTATGCAATGACAGAACCTGTTCTGCATACTGACTTGCTCTTAAGGTTTTTTGCAATTGTTCAGCGTTCATCAAAAATGCCTTCAACTTTATATTGAAAACATTTATATCAGTTCACTTCACTTTTTTGGAGAAATTAATTGATTTTTATATCGGACGAAGTTCTTTTAGTTCACTCTTTCGAGGTACAACCAAACTTTGATGTGCATGTTCAGCAGCAGGCAAGATGACTTTAAAGGTCGTCCCCTTACCCTGTTTAGAGGTCACGCTAATTTCGCCATGATTCAAATCAACAAACCGTTTGCACAATACCAATCCTAATCCTGCACCCTTCTCACCTGACGTTCCTTTGATGGTAACTTTTATATCAGGTTGAAATAGTCCTGCGATTTGATCGGTTGTCATGCCTAAACCAGTATCACGAACCGTGATTTCAACACCACGAGAACACCGCTGAGCTTCGATGTAAACACAGCCCGTACCATCCACAGGGGTGAATTTTAGTGCGTTTGAAACCAAGTTTTGAATGACAGACGTGATCATGTTGATATCCGCATAGACTCGTAGATCTTCAGCTACGTTCTCTATCAACTTAATCTGCTTTTTAACCGCTAAAGTATTGAGAACATCATGAACGATTTTGGTGGTTTGTTTGAGTTGAAAATTAATCGGGTGATAGACAAATCGACCACCTTCGGCCATCGCCCAATTCAATAAACTTTCCAACAAGTTATAGGTCGACTGCGCCGTATCATGTAAATAATCAGCGATGTTTTGTAGACTTGAATCGTCTAGACTTTCTCTCTCTTCAGCCAAGACTTCAGAAAAACCCAATAAACCATGAAATGGCGCTCGTAAGTCATGTGCAATAATTTGGAAAAATTTGGTTTTACTAAAATTCAACGCGGATTGTTGTTCATACAGCTCTTTTAATTCTTCATAATCGAGTCGTGTTTCAATGATGCGAATTAAGCTCATTGAAAAGTCATAAACCAACTCTAAGCATTCTTCATCGTATGGGTCTTTACATTCATCAAAAAGAATGACCTGCCCTATAGAATCGGTATCATTAATTTTCAAATTAAATGCAATCACACGCTCGTGATCCACACCTAAATCTTTAATATGCTGTGAAAATGCGAAGTAATTTTCGTGATCTGAACCGAGTGATGTCGCACCATTAAAATACGGCAAAAGGTTGGCTTGTTTTTTTGCATGAAAAGCATTAAAACCCAGCGGTGATGAGTGCCAGATATAAGGTTCATTATGAAAAGCAAGAATGGCAGAATCTGTTTTTAAAATACTGCGTGCAAATTTGAGAAAACCTTCCACCTGACTTTTAGGCGTCATGACACCCAGTAAAATCGACAGCTTACAAGCACTCAGCTGATCTGCGTTCTCCACCTTTAATAATTCTAATTTCATGCCCAGACCTAAATATTATAAGAAGAATTATAAAATTGAGTATTCATCAATTTTATGCCGGGATTACAAACGTTCAAAACAGCAAATAAAAGACTTTAAAATTTTACAACCAAAGTACAAAATTCAATTTGAATTTTTTCTTACTGCATAGTAACTCATAAAATCAAATCAAAAAAGCATATAGGCACACGTAAAATTTATATAAATCTAGCTTACAACACCTTAAACAACTAATAGTTAATCATTTTTCATGAAAATATCAAATGAATTGTTAATGATTTAACTTATTCAATATGTATCTATATTTATCATTTCTACCAGAGTAAAGTCCGTCTCTCATGAAAACCAGCATTGCTTATTATTTAATCTTTATATTAAACAGAGAGATAACATTGGATTAATTTTCATATGTATCACCCCTTTGATTTGCCAAATTTCACCATTGGTCGAAAATTGGTTGTGATCAAAACTCAGATGCTTTTAAAATTGATTTTGTAACAGAAACAAGCATAGGTAAATATGAGTAGTAATCATGGTGGTTATCGACCTGGGGCGGGTCGAAAATCCTTATTTAACGAACCCACCAAGGTCATTCGTGTTCCCGAATCAAGCATTATCCATATTCAGGATTTTTTAAAAAAACGACGACAGCACGTTAATGAAGTTGAGTCTATTCATCAAATTGTTGCCCAAAAAAATAGCAGTATTCCACTTGCTTTGGAAAAAATCTCAGCGGGCCCTCCTTCAAATACAGAAGGTTATATAGAAAAACCACTCGATTTAAATAAACACTTAATTAAAAATGAGTTGACGACGTTTGCAGTCAAGGTTGCATCGCTGTCTATGCTGAATGCAGGTATCAATATAAATGACATTCTCATTGTCGATCGAAGTCTAACCTCTAAAAACCAAGATATTGTGGTTGCCTTGGTGGACAATGATTTTACGGTTAAACGATTGATGGTTGAAAAAAATGGTGACCATTGGTTAAAAGCTGAAAATCCAGATTTCTCTGACATTCATTTAAAAGGTAATCAAGAATTAATCATCTGGGGTGTCGTGACTTCTATCATCAAAAAGTTACGTTAATGTGCAAGAGATAAACGACAAATACTCATGCAGCATCCTCATAAAATCATCGCACTGGTTGATATCAATAACTGTTATGTCAGTTGTGAACGCATTTTTAATCCGGCCTTAATTGGTCGACCTGTGATTGTGCTTTCAAATAATGATGGTTGTGCAGTTTCTCGCTCAGATGAAGCCAAAAAACTTGGTATTAAAATGGCAGCGCCGCTATTTCAAATTCAGGAACTCGTTCAAAAGCACAATGTGCATGTGCTTTCCAGCAATTATGCCGTTTATGCAGAAATGTCTCGACGCTTCATGCAGGTGTTGGCTCAGTTTGTCGGTGAGAACGAGCAAGAGATCTATTCGGTTGATGAATGTTTCTTAGATTTAACCAATTTAGCTTTAAACTATGACATCACAGCGTATTGTCATCATATTCTGAAATGCATCGCAAAATGGTTAGGGCTTCCTGTTTGTATTGGTATTGGACGTAGTAAAACTGAAGCAAAGCTTGCCAATCATATTGCCAAGCAACATTCAGGTTATCAAGGTGTCTGTAATTTAGCAGCCATGGATTTGTGTTCTGTAGAGGCCTTATATCAAGACATAGACGTCTCTGAAGTCTGGGGTGTTGGTCGTAAAAATCAAAAACGACTCAAAAACTTAGGCATACACAAGGCTTATGATTTGGCTTGTAGTGATCCACAAATGTTAAGAAAGCACTTTTCTGTGGTCATGCAACGTACCGTCATGGAATTACAAGGGATTTCCTGCATTCAACTCGAAACTGAAATAGCTGCAAAAAAACAAATTATCAGCAGTCGTTCATTTGGGCATCGCATTACAGAATTGAGCGATTTAAAAGAAGCAATTACTGCCTATACGATTGAAGCCATTAAAAAATTACGCAAAGATCAACTTCTCTGCGGAACAGTAACCGTTTTTCTACAATCCAGTCCGTTTGATACAACAACGCCCTACTACAACCAATCATTAAGTCATGATTTTAATGAAGCGACCGATGATTTCCTCATCATGTCTAAAGTGGTGAATTCATTAATCGAGCGACTGTATCGAAAAAACATTTTATTCAAAAAATGTGGTGTGATTTTAAACTCACTTGAACCCCAAAAAAGCCATATTTTCGATTTATTCACAGATGTGAAAAAAATTGAAGAAAATGACAAGCTCACAGATACTTTTGAAGATATTCATGAAAAATTTGGCAAATCAAAACTCGCCATCGGCGCAAGTGCATTTCCCGACAGAACTTGGGCAATGACGCGCGCGAAACTCTCCCCTAATTACTTTCACTGGGATGGACTGATGTTGGTTCATTAATCCTCATTTACATCATCAATGCTTAAAGTCAGCCTACCTTGCCAAATTTTTACAAATTCAAATGAGTACAACTCTAGCTCCATACATCCAGATCTATGTTGTCAAAATTATATTAAAAAGCCCAAATTTAAAATATTTGGGCTTTCATTCTTTATTGCTTATTTTTAATGAAGCAACATCAGATATTTTTCTGATTAACGCGCTGAGAAAGTTGCTCCGCTGTCTCTTTACGTTCTGAGTAGCGATCGACTAAATACGCAGACTGCCCTCTGGTCAACAGCGTGAACTTATAAAGCTCTTCCATCACATCGACAATACGATCATAGAGTGAGGATGGCTTCATCGTTCCATCTTCATTAAATTCAAGAAATGCTTTTGGAATAGAGGATTGATTTGGGATGGTGATCATTCGCATCCAACGCCCTAAAACACGCATTTGATTCACGCTATTAAAAGACTGAGATCCACCACTGACTTGCATAAGTGCCAAGGTTTTTCCTTGGGTGGCACGTATTGCGCCTGCCGCAAGTGGAATCCAATCGATTTGAGCTTTAAGAATAGAACTCATCGCACCATGACGCTCAGGTGAACACCAGACCATCCCTTCGCTCCATGCCAATAACTCATGTAGTTCTTTGACTTTAGGATGCTGATGATCAGCATCCTCAGGAAGTGGCAAGCCTTTAGGATGGAAGATTTTAACTTCACAACCAAAGCGCTCAAGAATACGTCCTGCTTCAAGCACTGCAAGACGACTATAAGAACGCTCTCGATTTGAACCGTACATCAACAATATTCGAGGAGGATGTTGCAACGCCTTTGCTTGAATTTGCTCAAATGTAGGCGTAGGCAAAAGATCACTTATAAGATTTGCGTGTGTCATTTTCATCTCTTCATTATTTGAGTATTTGCATAGTATTTACGTTTGAGCCATAACGAGACCGAAACAAGTGCAATCAGTACAGGGACTTCAACAAGAGGCCCAATGACAGTGGTAAATGCCACGGGTGATGCCAATCCAAAAGTCGCAATGGCAACGGCCAAAGCCAATTCAAAATTATTTCCAGCAGCCGTAAAAGAGATTGCTGTGGTTTTAGAATAATCATTCCCCATCCACTTGCTCATAAAGAAACTCAGCAAGAACATCAAGACAAAATAGATGGTTAAAGGAATCGCGATCCGCACAACATCCAAAGGAAGACTCACCACCTCTGCACCTTTGAGGCTGAACATTGCAAGAATAGTAAAAAGCAATGCAATCAAGCTGAGTGGGCTTATTTTTGGAATAAATTCATTTTGATACCAACTCAAACCCTTTCGTTTAACCAAAATCAAACGTGTCAAAAATCCCAGCAGAAATGGAATACCTAAATAGATCAATACAGCCTGGGTAATCGTCCAAAAATCAATGGTGATGATTTGAGAAGTAACCCCAAAATATGGTGGTAAAAAAGTTAAAAATAACCATGCATAGGTACTAAAAAATAGAATTTGAAAAATACTATTAAATGCAACTAAGGCAGCAACGTACTGATTATCACCACCAGCTAAACCATTCCAAACCAATACCATCGCAATACATCGTGCAAGCCCAATGAGAATCAAACCAGTCATGTATTCTGGAGAGTCTTGTAAGAATACCATTGCCAAGATAAACATCAGAACAGGTGCAATGACCCAGTTTTGTATCAATGACAAAGCTAGTGTTCGTTTATCCTTAAATATTTGCGGTAGAGTCGTGTAATCCACTTTTGCTAAAGGTGGATACATCATCAGAATTAGGCCTATCGCGATTGGAATATTGACCGAGTTGAAGCTAAGCTGATCGAGCGAAGTAGATGCTTTGGGAAAGAAATATCCAATCATCACACCTAAAGCCATAGCCAAAAAAATCCAGAGCGTTAAATTTCGATCTAGAAAAGACAAACGATTTGAAATCATAGTTACTCACAGCATGATGATGTAATCGAAGCTTGGTTCAACAATGCTTGATTTTGTTGACCTCGAAGCAAGATATCTAAAATATCATTAGCCCATACATCCAGATCTGGATGTAAGCTGTAATAGACCCATTGCCCTTGTCTACGATCAAGCAACAGTTTAGATGAACGCAATAAAGCTAAATGTCGAGAAATTTTTGGCTGACTCAATTGAAGTTTTTCAATCAAATCACAGACACAAAGTTCTTTATGTTTTGCGACTAATAACACAATGTTAAGTCGAGTATCGTCCGCTAAACATTTTAAGAAAGTCAGCTGCTCCAGACTCATTTCAATCTCTGCCCACGATCATCGATAATTTTTTCACCATCTTCTTTAGTCAAAGCACCTCGTTGTGGCTCAGTTAAAATATCCAAGACCACTTCCGATGGGCGAGCCAAACGTGTCCCTATAGGACTCACAACGAAAGGACGATTAATCAGTAACGGATGCTCTACCATGAAATTCAACAATTCTTGATCTTTAAATATGTCTTTTTCTAATCCTAATTGACTATAAGGAGGCACATTCACCCTAATGGCTTGGCGGACTGACAAACCAGCCTCTTTAATCAGTTGATTTAACTCATCAACAGATGGCGGATGGTCAAGGTAATAGATAATCTCAGGCTCAATCCCAGCGTTTCGAATCAAAGCCAAAGTATTACGAGACGTTCCACATTCAGGGTTGTGATAGATTTTCACTTGAGACATATGTATCTAGACCATAATTTTATAGTTGTTTATATATGAATAATCATATATATGCAAATTCATATATATGATTTACATTGTCATTATCAATAAATTTATGGATAAAGCTTTGTTTAAACTTAGAATAAAAAAGATAAGTCTGATGAAACTTTTATGTTGTTCGCCAATAGCTGTAATTCAAATATACAAAATACAGGTACTTAAAGACCTCGTCTTTTATTAGATAAATTTTGAGTTTATTGCACATGAAACGATCAACACGGTAATGAATAACGCTAGACCAATTTTTAGACAAAAAAAAGCCCAAGGCTTAATTTGCTTGGGCTTTTTAAAATCCTTTAAACACTACACACTTAAAATAAGTGGTCCCGAGGGTCGGACTCGAACCGACACGTCATCTCTGACAGCGGATTTTGAGTCCGCCGCGTCTACCAATTTCACCACCTCGGGAGAGGTTGTGTGCGTATATTAGCGTATTTATTTACATTGTCAACGCCAATATTTTTCAACTGCTTAGTTTTAACCCAACTTGCTCTTTTTTGACTTATAAAGCATCAATTTCAGCTAAAAATGATTAAAAAGACTATACTAATCACAGTTTTTCTCCCTTTTAAGCTTTGTTTGATTATGCAACTTTCTGATTTTAATTTTGATCTTCCTGATGAACTCATTGCTCGCTACCCTTTAGAAACACGTAGTGCCTCACGCCTGTTACATATTCAAGCGGATGGTCAATATCAAGATGCTTATTTTAAAGACATCATTGATTTATTGGATGAAGGCGATTTGTTGGTCTTAAACGATACCAAAGTGATGAAAGCACGTCTAAAAGGAAAACGTGCCAGTGGTGGTGCAGTTGAAGTTTTAGTCGAACGAATGCTAGATCAACGTATTGCGCATTGTCATATTAAAGCGAGCAACTCACCTAAAGCCGGTGCTGAACTTTTTATTGGACCAGACGAAGTTAAAGTCACCGTGACAGGTCGCCAAGAAAATCTATATATGGTTGAGTTCTCACAACCGATTCTTCAAGTTTTAGATCAATACGGTCAACTCCCTATTCCGCCTTACTTCAACCGCGAAGCAGAAGATATTGATACCGTTCGTTATCAAACCGTATTCAATGACCCCACCAAAATTGCAAGTGTTGCTGCACCAACAGCAAGTTTGCATTTTGATGAGGAAACTTTAGCAAAACTTGAGTCAAAAGGTATTCATAAAGCGTTTGTGACGCTACACGTGGGTGCAGGAACATTTTTACCTGTCCGTACCTTAGAGATTCAAAATCACATTATGCATAGCGAATGGTGTGATGTTCCTGCTGATACAGTCAAATTGATTCAAGAAACTCAAGCGCGAGGCAACAAAGTTATTGCTGTCGGCACAACAGCTACGCGTGCTTTAGAAAGTGCAGCTCAAGCTTGCGGTGGAAAGATTGGTGCTTGGACAGGCGATACTCAGATTTTCATCTATCCAGGTTACGAATTTTGTGTGGTAGATCGACTGATTACCAATTTCCATTTGCCTGAATCTACTTTACTGATGCTGGTTTCTGCGCTGTCAAATCGTGACAATATTATGAATGCTTATCATCATGCGGTTGAAAGCAAATATCGCTTCTTCAGTTATGGTGATGCGATGCTGATTGATAAAGCAAAGGTATAAATTCTAGCCATGCCGATCGACACTGTACAAAACCTCATTCACATACGAACGAATAAAAATGAAAAGGTCATGCACAATGTTGCTCGGTTGTGGGATATTTCACGGCAAGCCCATACACCCCAAGACATTCTTGATGCTTTGCATCCTTGGGGTGAGAACAACAATCTGGTCTTAAATAACTTCCTGCCTAAATTATGCATTTTCTTCGGCATGGCTGGTTTGCTCTTAGGATGGTTGGTCGATCAATATATTCCAATGACATTAACGCTCTTGATATCGACACTGTGGTTTGCAGTTGCTTATTTTAGTTATGAGTCAAATGAACCTGTTGAACAAGTCATTGATGAATTAGAGCTCAAAATTAAACTGTTAAAGTACGATTTAAATTTCCAGAAGCTTCCACCTCATCTCACTGGCACAATGAATCCAATGCTTGTATTGGCCAAGTTGAAACAAAATTTTCCATTGTTTAATCAGGGCACTGAATCTAACGATATCGTCAGTTTTGCATCGACGCTTTGGATAGACCAACATGAGCAAAAGCATCCTGTTTTACTGTTCAAATATCGCTATATGACCGAAATCAGCGTTCGAGACGAACAAGGCAATAAATACAATGTGCGTAAAATCGAAAAGGATCTTTGGGGATGCTTCTTGTTCGAAACAGAAGCCTTAGGTTTTGCTGCAAGTAATCGTAGAAGTCGACTTCCTCATCCTTACACCACGCACTGGGAAACAGCCGATATCCATTTAAATAAAAATTTAAATATTTATGGCTATGATCAACAGCAAATCGCACGTGCAATCACCCCCTCTGTCACGCTTCGACTCAGTGATTTATTTAAACATAATCAAGGCGATCTGATTGTGCATCATGATGAAAATATCCTGTGCTTTATGACTGAGCACAATATCTTCAATACCGTGAGTCGTCGAGATAAAGACAGCATTCAAAATATTTCAGATTTACGCGGATATTTAAGAACCTTAAACATGCCAAACTATGAAAAATTCAAACAGAGCATGTTAAACTTTGTGGCATAAACATACAAAAACACAAACACGATTGAATTAGGAAATTCCAAATGGGTTTAATTATTTTTTTAGCGATTTTCGTTTTAATTTTGGTTTGGGGTGTGGTGGTCAGAAATAATATCGTTCGCTATTTTAATGCGACACGTCGCGCATGGGCAGAAGTGACGAATTTTGAGCGCCAAAAAATTAAAACCTTGGAATCCCTTGAAAGCACCTTGCAGCAATATACGCAATTTGAAAAATCCACTTTGGAAAAAGTGACTGAACTCCGTCAGCAGATTTTAAATCTCAATATGCAAGAAACAGATGTTTCTAAACTTCAACATATCGAGAGCCTCAGTAAAGATCTGATGAAAAACCTCAGTGTCGTGGTTGAGAACTATCCTGAACTCAAAGCAGATACGCTTTATGCAAAAATGATGGATGACATTCAAGAACAAAATGAGAATGTGGGTGCAGCCATTTCTATTTTTAATCGTAATGTTGAAGCATTTAATAACAATATTCAGATCTTTCCAAACAATTTAGTGAATAGTGTCACACTTTCAAAGAAAGCGATCCGCCCTTTTTCAGATTCAAGTGCGATGCAAAACTTTGATTATCGTCCGAATTTTTAAAAACCTTTTGATCAATCAATTTACTTTATTGCTCAAATATCCGAGAATTATTGGCATTACAAAACAATCATAATAGAGAAAAAAATGTTTGATTTACAGTTTAATGAATCTGAGTATTTGGCAGATTTAAAAACCGCTTTGTTACATGAATTTGATGCGCACTACCAAAAGCATCAAGATCAGGGGATTTACGCATTTGCTTTAGTATTGGATGACCTTCTGGTTGCGCAATACAGCACGGTATCCACACACAAAAGTCTTCTCAGTGAAGCTGAAAATAAATATCAGTATTTGCAGGAAGAAGACAAATGGCAAGTAGAAAAGTGGCAATATCGTGCTCAAACCAATCAAGGGATTACCCTATTTACACGTCAAATGAGTCAATATTTTCAACAGACTCGGATTGGCTTGACCAATATCCATGCTAAAGATCGTTTCAATCAAAATGCATTGAACTTTTATTTACAAGGTATGAAAGATGCCAAAGATGAAATTCTTGAAAAATATCATCTGCCCGCCAATCAAATCACTTTTATTGTTCACCTCCCGTCCAATCCGAGTATTGCGATTACATCGCTAGAACGTTTAAACCCGCCGTCTTCAACTTTATTTGAAGCAATTGCAAATTTACAATCCACGATCATTAGCCAAGGCAAAGCCAAATTTAAACTGAGTCAGGTAGACAAAGAAATTTTGATCGACTTGGGACAAGCTTTAGAAATGGTCCCTTATGATGACATGCAAGTCGCTCAGCAAGCCTATATGCTCTCTCTAGAACCTTATTTCCTAGAGACCAGTCCTTATATTCAGAGTTTGATCAATGAAATTGCATCTATGGGTAGTGGAATTCTGGTAATCAGCAAAGAGCAGATTCAAGCCAGAATTAATCGTTTTTATATGGGTTGATTACTTCAATTCAATATAAATTTTGAAATATCCTCTCTAAAAGAATAATTATCAAAAATGTTTAAAAATTGGAATGTGTTTGAAAAAATTTGGCTCTGCAGTTTTCTCTGTATTGGTATTTTGGTTGCACTGACGCAAGATAATAACGGATTCAGCTTGATCGTTTTGCTTTCAGGAATCTTGTGTGTTGTACTGGCAGCCAAAGCACATATTGCCAACTATTATTTTGGCTTATTCAACAGCTGTTGCTATGCTTATCTTTGCTATAACAATGGATTATATGGTGAATGGGGGCTAAACCTCTTCTTTTATGTACCTACAGGCATAGTCGGGATCATGCTGTGGAAAAAGCATATCCAGCAACATCAGCTGAAGCATATTCAGTCACTCTCGGCCACAAGCTTAGTCGGTTTGATTTTTTTGAATGCAATCAGCATTGCTGCCTTAGGATATATCCTTTCGCTTATCCCCACTCAAAACACGCCTTATATCGATGCCACCACCAATGCACTCGCAATGACAGCAACACTGTTAATGATGTTTCGCTTCCGAGAACAATGGTGGTTTTATATCGGCCTCAATCTATTGACGATTTTAATGTGGGCAATGAGACAAATGGATGGAAGTCAGGAAGGCACCATGATGGTAGTGATGTGGTTTGCATTTTTAATTAATGCCTTTTATGGCTTTTATAATTGGAGAAAAATGCAACGTAATCAAGTTCTTTCCTCGAATTCAAGCTTTCATTCAAATCATTCTTCCGAGCAAAGTTGATTCTTCTTATCGTTTTAACTCACCCATGTTTTCTAGAAATCATGGATGAGTATACTTCTAAAATCACGCGAATTTTTTAAAAGATAAAATATGAAAAAAGTCGGTCTCACTCTAGGTAAATACGCTCCCCTCCATCTTGGGCATCAATGGGTTTTCGAAACGGCTTTAAAAGAAGTTGATATTCTTTACGTCCTGATCTATCAAAGCAGTGTCACTGATATTCCCTTACACCTTAGAGCACAGTGGATTCGTGACCTCTATCCTCAAATTCATGTCATTGAAGCGTGGGATGGTCCAGAAGGCTATTCAAACGATCGTGCGTTTGAAATCGAGCAAGAAAATTATATTTTAAAGCAACTAAACGGCGTTAAAATCACTCATTTCTATAGCAGTGAGTTTTATGGTACGCATGTCAGCCAAGCGTTAGGTGCGTTTGATCGTCGTTTAGATCCAAATCGTCATCACGTGCCGATTTCTGCCACTCTAATTCGAGAAAATCCATATCAGCACCGTGCGTTTATTTCTGATGTGGTCTATCCCGACCTCATCACAAAAGTGGTTTTTATGGGAGCAATGTCGACCGGTAAGTCTTCGTTGACCGAAGCATTGGCGCAGAAATATCAGACCACTTTTGCTCCAGAATATGGACGTGAATATTGGGAAAAACATCAAGTAGACCGACGCATTGGTTTAGAGGATTTTAATGTAATTGCTGATCGACACATTGCGTATGAAAATCAAATGACACTTCAAGCCAATCGCTACTTATTTGTCGATACCAACGCCATCACCACAGCGATGTATTGCATGGACTATCACAATGCATTACCAGATCATCTCAAACACCTCGCAATTGAAAATGCGCAACGCTATGATTTATTTTTCTTATGTGAAGACGATATCCCTTATGACAATACTTGGGATCGTAGTGGTCCTCAAAAACGCGAGATTTTCCATCAACAAATCATCGCCGATCTAAAGCAACGTAAAATTCCCTACATTTCATTGACTGGATCTGTAGCAGAACGAATCGCAAAAGTTGCGTTTGTTCTCGAAAAATTTAACAAATACAAAAATTATTTTGGTGATTCCGTTTTAAATTCAATCCATAAAAAACATGAATGAATAATGGAATTTGCAGTAACAAGCTGTTTCGATTTGAAGCTAACAATAAGTTTACTGGCTTTCAATTTCAAAATCATAGAAAATAGCCTCCTTTGAAGCTAGTAATCAGCGAACTGTTTTTTCGCCTTGATTTAGGAATTATATGAAGTTTGAAAAATTAGCTCAGTCGGGCCGTGCCCGTCGTGGTCGCTTGACCCTTGAGCATGGTGTAGTTGAAACTCCAATGTTCATGCCTGTCGGTACTTACGGTACGGTAAAAGGCATGCTGCCACGTGATATTGAGGAAATTAAATCTCAAGTCATCTTAGGCAACACCTTCCATTTATATTTACGCCCTGGTTTAGATGTCATCCGTGAGCATGGCGGCTTACATGGCTTTATGAAATGGAACAAACCGATTTTGACCGATTCAGGCGGCTTCCAAGTCTTCAGTTTGGGCGCTATGCGTAAAATCAAAGAAGACGGCGTAACGTTCCGCTCACCTATTGATGGTTCAAAAGTATTCTTGTCACCAGAAATTTCAATGGATATTCAACATACCTTGAACTCTGACATCGTGATGATTTTCGATGAATGTACGCCATATCCTGCTACACGTGAAGAAGCACAAAAGTCACTGCAACTTTCATTACGCTGGGCAAAACGTTGTAAAACTCAACACCACGACGTGTTGAAAAATCGTAATGCGCTGTTTGGTATCATTCAAGGCGGTATGTACCAAGACCTCCGTGAAGAATCTTTGAAAGGCTTACTCGACATCGACTTTGATGGTTATGCCATTGGTGGTTTATCTGTTGGTGAACCTAAAGAGGAAATGATCAAAGTCTTGGATTATTTGCCTGAACAAATGCCTGCAGACAAACCTCGTTACCTCATGGGTGTGGGTAAACCTGAAGACATCGTTGAAGCCGTACGTCGTGGTGTAGATATGTTTGACTGTGTCATGCCAACGCGTAATGCACGTAATGGTCATTATTTTGTCACCGATGGTTTAGTACGTATTCGTAATGCCCAGTATCGTCATGACCAAGGTCCTCTTGACCCACACTGTGATTGCTACACATGTACTAACTTCACACGCTCGTATTTATTCCATTTAGAAAAATGTGGTGAAATGCTTGCTTCAATGCTCGGTACGATACATAACTTACGTTATTACCTACGCTTAGCTGAAATGATGCGTGATGCTTTAGACAAAGGCACATTTGATGAGTTTGTCGCAGATTTCTATGCGCGTCGTGGCTTAGAAGTACCCCCTTGTCCACAAGATTAATTCATCAGCATTTGCGCTGAAGAAAAAGACAATGTAAATTGCAGAACAAGCAAATTTATTATCACGTCTTTTAAAGATTTTTTATAGTTTAGGAAAAAGTAATGAGCCTATTTATTTCGACTGCACATGCTGCTGGTGAAGCGGCACAACAGCCAAGCCTCGTAGCAAACTTATTGATGATTGCTGTGTTTGTGGCAATCTTCTATTTCCTGATCTGGCGCCCTCAATCTAAACGCGCTAAAGAACACCGTACCCTTGTTGAAAGCTTAGGGGTTGGCAGTGAAATCGTATTTGCTGGTGGCTTAATGGGCCGTATTACAAAAATCGATGGTGATTTCGCAGTGGTCGAATTGAACCGTGGTCATGAAGTTAAAATCCAACGTGCTAGCGTTATCTCTGTGCTTCCTGAAGGCACTCTAGATAACCTTTAATCACAATAAGTCGTGCGAAGGCACGACTTTTTCATTTTAAGAAGAAAGCAAATGCGTTACCCAGCATGGAAATATTTACTGATTATCATCGTTTTGATTATCAGTACATTATACGCGCTGCCAAGTTTGTATCCTGATGAACCTGCTGTTCAAATTTCAGGTGCTAAAGCGGGTACTGTGATTGATCAGTCCGTTATACAAAAAGCAGAGCAAATTTTAAAAAGCGATAATATTGCCTCACACGATAATAGTTTTACTCAAAATGCAGCATTACTACGTTTAGACTCATCTGAAGCTCAATTAAAAGCGAAAGAAGCACTTTCTAAAGGCTTAGGTGAAAGCTACGTTGTGGCGCTCAACCTTGCACCAACCACCCCAGAATGGTTGCAAAAGATTGGCGCAAAACCGATGAAACTCGGTTTGGACTTACGTGGTGGTGTTCATTTCCTCCTTGAAGTGGATATGGACAAAGCCATTGCTCAACGCATGGAAACGTCTGCATCCGATCTTCGTCGCGAATTCCGTGAAAATAAAATTAAATTCAATAGTTTGTCTTTAATTAACAATGAGATCACTGTTCAATTTGCGAATAATGATGACCGTGCCGCAGCGATGGAACAACTTCGTCGTAATGGCAATAAATACGATCAACAGGCTTTAGCAACAGCAACTGGCTCAACTTTAAAGCTGGTTTATAACGCTGCAGCCAAACAAGAAATTCAATCCTATGCATTGGATCAGAACTTAACAACATTACGTAACCGTATTAACGAGTTGGGTGTTGCTGAAGCGATGGTTCAAAGCCAAGGTAGTAACCGTATTGTGGTTGAACTTCCTGGTGTACAAGATACTGCAGAAGCGAAACGTGTCTTGGGTCGTACAGCGAACTTAGAATTCCGACTTGTTTCTGATTTAAATGATCAATTCATCAGTCCAGCGACAGGTCAAGCCACAAGTTCTGCCCTTCCACCTGGCACTGAAAAATTTGCATTTGAATCGTTAGACAGTGGTCGTGAACTGCTATTGAACCGTAACCGTATTCTCACAGGTGAACGTGTTCAAAATGCATCTTCTGGCTTTAGCCAAGACAGTGGTGGCGCTGAAGTAAATATTACTTTAGACACCGCTGGCGGTAAGCTCATGTCAGATGCTACGCGTAATGCGGTCGGCAAACGTATGGCAGTATTGTTCATTGAGAACAAACAAAAAATTAGCTTTGTGACTGACCCAGCAACAGGTACACAAACTGAAGTACGTACACCTTATACTGAATCTGTGGTGATTAATGCTGCAACGATTCAAGCGGTATTAGGTTCACAATTCCGTATTACAGGTTTGGATTCACCCCAAGAAGCAGCTGAGCTTGCATTGATGCTACGTGCGGGTGCATTAGCAGCGCCAATGTACTTCGTTGAAGAACGTGTGATTGGTCCAAGCCTAGGTCAAGAAAACATTGACAAAGGTGTCCTTTCTACTCAAATCGGTTTCATTCTGGTTGCGATCTGGATGGTCGTTTTCTTCCGTCTATTTGGCTTGATTGCGAACTTTGCTCTGGTATTTAACCTTGCCATGATCCTTACCGTGATGTCTTGGATTGGTGCATCGTTAACCCTTCCAGGTATTGCAGGGATCGTGATCACGATTGGTATGGCAGTCGATGCGAACGTATTGATTTGTGAACGAATACGAGAAGAAATTAAATGGGGCGCCTCCCCTAAACAGGCGATTGTTGCAGGTTATGATCGAGCGTATAACACCATTTTCGACTCTAACTTGACGACATTCTTAGTGGCCTTCATCTTGTTCGCGATTGGTACAGGTCCAATTAAAGGCTTTGCTGTAACACTCATGATCGGTATTGTTTGCTCGATGTTCACTGCGATTACCGTGACACGCGCAATTGTACAAATCATTTATGGCAAAAAACGTAACTTGAAAAAGTTGAGCATTTAGGAGATCGATGATGACTGAAAATACTCAACTTGAAAAAGTAGAAGATAAAGCAAAACAATATGGTCGCCCTGAAGACGAGCGCGTGATTCCGTTTATGAAGATTGCTTTGCCTGCGGCATTGCTTTCTATCTTCTTAACGATTGCCAGTCTATTTTTTATCGCAACCAAAGGTTTAAATTTAGGTTTAGACTTTACGGGTGGTATCGCTGCTGAGCTTAATTACAGCAATCCAGTCAAACCTGAACAGGTGAATGCTGCTTTAACCAAAGCGGGCTTCACGGACTCTGTGGTACAAACCTTAGGCTCTGAACGCGACCTCATGGTACGTATGCCCGTTCAGGAAGAAATGGAAGCAGATGACCTAACCAAAGCGATTACGCAAGCGGTTCAACTGCCAAATAATACCGTAACTGTTCCTAAAGTGGATGTAGTGGGTGGTCAAGTCGGTAATGAGCTCTATGTACGCTCTGGTGGTGCTGTAGCACTTGCGCTGCTACTCATGTTGGTTTACGTCACGATTCGCTTTGAGTTCAAATTGGCGATTGGTGCTGTACTGTCATTATTCCACGATATTGTGGTGACATTGGGTATCTTTGCCTTAATGCAATGGCCGTTTGACCTCACTGTTCTTGCAGCATTGCTTGCGATTATTGGTTTCTCACTCAACGATAACATCGTGGTATCGGATCGTATTCGTGAAAACTTCCGTAAGATTCGTGGTGCAGAACCGCTTGAAGTAATTAACATTGCATTGACTGAAACCCTACGTCGTACCATTCACACCTCTATGACGCTATTGCTGGTTGTTGTTGCAATGATGATTATGGGCGGTGATGGTCTACAATGGTTCTCTGTTGCCATGTTTGTCGGTGTTTTCGTGGGAACTTACTCTTCAATCTATATCGGTACAGGATTTGCCTTATGGCGTGGTCTAAACCGTCAGGACTTTATCGTACAAGTGAAGCCTGAATTTGAAGAAGAAGAAATTCCTCATTAAGCATTTACACATCTAACTGCACAAAAAGCCCATCACTTGATGGGCTTTTTTAATGTGAATTTATAAATCTATTTTCAACAATAAAGACTTAGGCATGATTCATTTTTGACTTTCAAAATTCAGAATGTTGATGAATTTGAATATTGGGTAATGCAAAACCTGAGCAGGAGCGCTCAGATCGCCATGCGACGGTCAGCATGCAATGTGCCAGCTCAAAATTCTGATATGCGAAGATACCCACTTTTTCATGTTCGCACATTCCGCCATTTTGTAGAGGATGAGCATGGGTATTCAAATCTTTTAAATCCATCCGAATGCCTAAACCACTGGCTTTGAGTACCGCCTCTTTGGTGGTCCAGACCTTAAACCAATACATGGGATCACAGTCCAAGCCTTGCCAAGTCTGATATTCAGTTGGGTGAAATGCATGTTGTGCTAAAGCATCAAAGCGAACTTGACGATCTAAATCTTCGATATCCACACCTAAATCAGCCATATTGGTTGACATGGCTAAAGCATAATGATGTTGACTATGGGAATGATTAAATGAAAATTGCGTCACATTAGATAGGTAAGGCTTTCCAAACTCGGTGTGCTGTATATCTTGATTGCAAATTGTTTGATTCAAGAAATTCGAGATGAATGTATTTCTATGTGCGTAAATGGTATTTTTTTTATACTGATTAAATTCAGCAAAATTTGAAAATTGCTGTTTTTGTTTGAGGATAAATTGAGCCAATGGCTGAACATGAATTTGAATGACCACGTGTTTCATCGGCTCAATGAGTAAACTATAAATACAACTTATAGTTTAACGATATCCCCTTTGAGTGCAACACCTGCAAGGGCAGTTCCTTTAGCACATTGGTAAGTGGTGGTACTTTTGCTCTCATTGGATTTATAGTAACTCACAATATTGGTGACTGCATTGGCACCTTTTGCTTTTGCAGTATTCTGAAATTGAATCAGGGCTGAACGCAGTACATGATCACATGCCTTATCGGCAGGCTTTGCAAAACCATTGGTCTTTTTATTGGTGACTAAATCTTTTTCAATCACCTGTCCACCTGACTTTGTCCCTGCCAAATAGAACTTCACACTGCCATCTAAGAAACCATCGGCAACTGCACGGTCAACCGCTTCTTTAAAATTAAAATTATGCATATCATCAGCAGCATGTACCCCCATTGCCGTGCCTATACACAATGTAAATGTCATTGCTATTTTTTTTAAAGTCATGAGAAACCCCTCTTTGGTTAAACTAATGTAATTCTTTGATTAAAGTAATCTAATTCTTTGGTTAAAGTCGTGTAATTCTTTGATTAAATTCATGTAATACATGCCATACGATTCTACTGATCATTTTAAATCTTCTTTAAAATGAGTGATGTATTAATTCCCCCAAAGGCAAAATTATTACTCATGATGAGATTTGCATCAAGCTGTCTAGACTGATGCTGAATATAATCCAAATCCCCACATGCTGGATCAATCTGATCCAAATTTAAGGTGGGTATAAACTCTTGACGTAACATCATCTCGATACTGAGCCATGCCTCAATTGCACCACATGCGCCAAGTGTATGACCAAAATAGCTTTTTAAGGAACTGATCGGCTTATATCCCAAAATGCGTGCTGTGGCTTGCGACTCCGCAATATCACCTTGGTCAGTCGAAGTACCATGAGCGTTCACGTAGTCGATGTCTTGTGCAGTCAATTGTGCATCTTTGAGTGCCAACTGCATACAATGACCCATCATTTCAGAATCAGGCCGTGTCACATGCTGACCATCGGTATTGCTGCCGTAGCCTACGATTTCCGCGTAGATTTTAGCGCCACGTGCTTTGGCATGCTCATATTCTTCTAAAATTAAACAACCTGCACCTTCACCAATCACCAATCCATCTCGTTTGGTATCGAAAGGGCGTGGCGTAGCTTCAGGATGTTCATTTTGGGTGCTTGTTGCCAAAAGCACATCAAATACCGCTGAACCTGCTGCGCTGAGTTCTTCTGCTCCACCTGCCAGCATTAAGGTTTGTTTGCCATATTTAATTGCTTCATACGCCTGCCCAATCGCCATAGAACCTGAGGTACAAGCACTTGATGTGGGTAAGGTCAATCCTTTTAAACCGAAGTAAACCGTCATATTCACTGCACTGGTATGCGACATCATGCGAATGTAAGTGGTGGCATTCAGCTCATTCATATGGTTCTCTATCAGCATGGCACCAAACTCACGTACCGCGTCCACACTCCCTGCTGATGAACCAAATGCAACGCCAGCCTCTCCATTCCTCAGTAATGGAGAATTCAACAGTCCTGCATCTTCAAGTGCCTTTTCAGCACACACCACCGACATTAGGGCGACTCTTCCCATACCGCGAGTCACTTTGCGATTAAAGTGTTTGGGAATCGTATAATGCTTGACTGGCGCGGCTAATTTACTGCGCAGATCGGAATAAATTTCCCAATCTGGCATATAGGTCACGCCACTTTTAGCCAACGCAAATTGGGCAAAAATTTGATCCGCCGTTTCACCTAATGAGGTGATGCCGGACATGCCTGTGACCACGACTCGCTTCATTAGATTAACCCCCCATTCACCGAAATTACTTGTCGAGTGATATAACTGGCATCATCACTGCATAGAAACTTCACCACGTTGGCCACTTCATCGACCTGCCCCATCCGTTGCATGGGAATCATTTTTAAGGCATGTTCTTTGACTTCTTCAGTGACCATTTCTGTCTCAATCAGACCAGGTGCGACACAGTTGACTGTAATTTTTCGTTTAGCAAGCTCTAAGGCAAGCGCTTTGGTTGCCCCAATTAATCCTGCTTTTGCAGCGCTATAATTGACTTGTCCACGATTTCCCATCAGGCCTGATACCGATGAAAGCGTCACGATTCGACCGCCTTTTTTCAATCGAATCATGGGCATTACCAGAGGTTTGAGCACATTGTAAAAACCATCTAATGACGTTGAAATCACATCGTCCCAATCCTCATCCGTCAGTGCTGGAAATGCGCCATCACGGGTTAAACCGGCATTGAGCACAACCCCATAATATGCACCGTATTGCGCTATGTCCTGTTCCAGAATATCGTTAATCTGAGCTCTTTGATTTACATCAAACATCAGTACATGACTGTGTTGACCCAGTTGCCTGATTGCATGTGCAACCTGCTCTGCTTCGTGCAGTCTTGCGCGTGCGTGAACCGTCACGTCAAACCCTGCTTCTGCCAATGCCAATGCAATTGCCTTGCCGATTCCGCGGCTTGAACCTGTCACTAAAATTCTTCTATTCACTTTTACGTCCCTATCTGTATCTGTTCTGAATCACTTGCAGGCTCATACACGCTTAATATTGCACTGAAACAATGTGCTTGATATTGAATTTCGCAGTTGAATTGACCCAATCCATCATGTAAATAATGTTGTTCTACGCGAATTCTGACCACTTCACCCAAAGCAAAATAAGCAATCGGCAACTGTAATTTACGCGTGCCCAATAGATAACCCACCTTAGGCGACTCTCCACGAGAATGCCCCTTATAACCCGCATAGACGCTGACGGTTTGCGCCATCAGTTCAATACTGGTCCATGTCGGTAGACCTTCTGCTTCATAGAACATCAAATCAGCTGTGATTTTAAGCTCTACAATCGCAAAATCATCATTGGCTTCAATAAGCTGATCTACAAAGACCATGGGTTTAGCATGCGGTATAAAAGCTAAAGCATCTATCATGACTCTGAACAACCTAAAATCAGACTGATATTACTTCCCCCAAATGCAAATGAATTACTCATGACATAGCGAATACGGGACTTTGAGGATGACTCAAGGACATAATTTTGTCCGGATAATTCAGGATCAATAGCACCGGATTGATGTACAGGCAACCAACACTGCCCTTGTGAAAGCTGATCTTGTGAAAGCTCATTTTTCGAAAGCTGATCTTGTAAAATCTCATGACAAATAAAGGCTTCTATCGCACCTGCCGCACCTAGGCAATGCCCTGTCTTATGTTTAGTACTGCTTAAAGGTACAGCATAATCTTTAAAGACCGTTTGCACTGCTTTTATTTCCATCGCATCATTTTGTAGGGTAGACGTACCATGCAGGTTCAAATACCCAATATCTTCAGCTCGTAAACCTGCCATATTCAGGGCTTTTTGCATGGCTTCCGCAGCTCCTTTTCCCTCAGGATGTGGTGCAGAAATATGCCAAGCATCCATAGACTCACCACTCCCGAGCAACATTACAGGCGCTGATTGTTTAGAAAGTAAAAATAAAGCCGCAGCTTCACCAATATTAATGCCGTCACGCTGTATGCCACAGGGCTGACAAATTTCATTTGATAAACTTTCTAAGCTATTAAACCCATTTAAGGTCAGTTTACACAGCGTATCGACCCCACCGACCAAAACGACATCTGCCAAATCTGCATGGATCAGTCGTTGCCCCGCTGCCATGGCTTTGGCACTCGATGAACAGGCGGTAGAAATCGTATAAGCAGGTCCTTGCCAACCCAAATACTGTTGCAGTGCTTTGGCCAAACACCCCATTTCTTGCTTTTGATGTGAGATTAACTCACTACAAAGTCCAAGAAAATGTGCTTGTAGCGGTTGTTCATTGTCTTGAATCCCTGAAGTTGAGGTTCCCATCACAATCGCAAGACGCTGTTTTTTAATATTGGCTGTTTTTTCTTGCACTTGCGACTCGATCTGCTTGAGTGCGGTGAGCGCAAATCTTAAATTACGTGACACGCTGTCTTTGAGAACATCGACATATTCAACCAGCCCAACCAGCTCATGGGGGTAATGCCCCACCCAGACTTCTCGTTCGGCCAAAAGATTCGGGATGAGGGTTAAAGTATTGGTTTCCGTGGTCAGATGAGTTCGAATGTCGTCTTGATCAGAACCTAGAGCTGACAATCCGACAGCACATTGAATACCAACCGCATGAGTGGAATGCTGAACATTAGTCGACATGCTGTGCCTCATTATTCTGCAAAGTATCGCTGACAGGGCTAATATTCATCTGATAAGGCACTTGAATATTGTTCAGTTCAATCACAGCCTTTTGTTGTTGAATATTTAGAACGGCCTTGCCTTTGATATAAACCTGGGTTGTGTCATCCACCTGTTTGAGCATGACTTGTTTATGGTGCAATTGCATAAAATCAGGATAGGTTGCGTACAAAATGTCTCGCACCAGATAATCAAACGGTAAGCGCTTCATTGGATCAATACGTTGTTGAACGTTCACTGTGTTTCCATCGAAGGTTAACTGAAACAATGGCTGTCCAGTGAGGGTCAGTGCCAACATTTTAAGGGTCTGTCCGCGCTGCTGTTGATACAGTAAAAAACTTAAACCCTGATTTTTCCATTGCACTTCAATTTGATCTTGGCGCTGATAGTTTTTTGCCTGCCAGGCTGGCGTAATTAAGCCTTGCGCTGGCGGCACAACATGTTGACAAGCACTCAAGCATAAAGTGCCACACATCAGCAGTATCAAGAGTTGCATACGAGGGTAAATCAACATGGATTGAATTTTCCCGTTACTTTGTTTCACGACAATCTGCTTCACGAGATTTTTCTTTATTAGATTCTGCTTCACGAGATTGTCCTTCACGACAGTACTCAGCTAATGTATTTAAACGTTGTTTGGCATTTTTATGAATCGGGTTGGTGTCATCCCATGCATAACCTGCCAATAAGGAAGACACCATTCCACGGATTTTTTCATCTTGACGCTGTGAAAAGACAACCTCTTGAAACTCGCCCGAATACCAAGCTTCTACATAAGCACGAAATACTTGAATCCCTCGACGTAAAGGTTGTTCATATTGCTCCATCCAGTCGACAGATTGCCCCTTTAATACCTGATCAACCAAGGGCACTGCTAAACTTGAAGACTTCAGCGCAATGGTCACCCCTGATGAGAATACAGGATCTAGAAACTCCCCTGCATTGCCCAATAAGGCAAAATTTCGTTTTGCCAAATATTTGACATTGGCTGAATATCCCACCAAGGTACGGACAGTGGTATCAAATTGAGCATTTTTTAAAAGCGCAGATAGGCTTTCATCATCGGCTAAAATTCGTTTAAATAATGGTTCTAAATCAACATCCTGCGTATGTTCAAAACCATATTTGTCGAAGAAATCTTGCTCTGCCACCACACCAAATGAACAACGTCCATCTGCAAAGGGAATCAACCAATACCATGCACGATGATCTTTGGCATGAACCGTAATCAGTATTTTTTCCCGATCAAAATCAGGCTGATCCAATATGCCATCTTGAATATGCGTAAACACGGCACGGCGTACTGGAAAATTGGAAGGACGCTCTAAATCTAAGAGTTTAGGCAATACTCGACCAAAGCCACTGGCATCTAATAAAAATTTTGCCTGAATTTGATAATGCTCACCCTGCTCATCGTTGACGTCCAGAATAGGATGTTCAAGTTCAATGTTGACTGCAGTGACTTCATGTCCAAAGCGAATATCTGTCCCCATTTTTTCGGCTTGTTGTGCCAAAAGATGATCGAATTGCGCACGGCGTACTTGCCATGTGGTTCCTGGCCCTTCGCTAAATTTCTGTCTAAAGTCATAAAAACTACGTTGCTCACCTCTCAAAAATGCAGCACCATTTTTAAACTGGAACGCATATTCTTCAGCATGTGCGTTTACTGTCTCTAATAACCCCGCTTCTTCTAAAAACACCATACACTGTGGCAACAGCGACTCACCAATGGAGAAACGAGGAAAATACTGCCTTTCAAGCATCGTGACTTGATAGCCTTTTTTCCGTAGTAAAGCGGCGGCTGAACTCCCTGAAGGTCCCGCCCCAATAATCACGACATCAGTCTGTTGCATGGTGCTCATTGCACTCGATCCTCATCACTCAGCCTGCTGCTGAATCTGTTGAACCACAGTTTGGCTTTCATCCGAAGCGGTAAAAAGTGTGGCATAAATAAATGCGAATATAACGCCCAAAAGTACGGTTAAACCAAAACAATGAATGGCATAGGTTTGACTCAACGATAACAAGCCAAAGCCAAACAAAGTCGACATCATACACAAAAATAACGCCATACCGACCACCTGAGGATGATCATGGCCATGACGATAAAAGATCGCGTAATCAACCCCGATCCCAATAATTAAGAACGTCCCCATAATACTAAATAAATTGATTTCGACCCCGAGCCACGCCTGAACCGCAAAGGTACTCAGCAATGCCAAACTTACCGGAAGTATCAAAGGCAAAATAGCTTTTCGACCATACAATAGCCCTAAACCCATAGCCAGCATGACCAATGCGATCAAAAGTAAATATTGGGCATGTTGTCGATGCTGCTGAAAGAGTGCGGACAACTCACTGACCGGGCGTAATAATTGGACATGCTCATTACTGAGCTTTTGCAAAGATGCTAAATCATGAATGCCCTGTAAGATCACTAAACGCTCGGTAGGGCTAATCTGCAAAAACGCCAATGGATGATCTGCAAATGCCTCTGTGGTTAAAAATGCAGGGTTGGACAACTGATTCTGCCAGTGCAAGACCTCATCGACATCCAATTGCATGTCATGGGCATACTGGATCAATACGGCTTTTGGAATCGCTTGTAGAAGTGCAATATTTTGCTGCTGTTGCTGCTCTGGAACAAGCCACTGACCTAAGGCCTGAAAATGCTCTAACTTGGCTGCTGCTTGTAAAGCAGATAAATCATTCAGCAATTGTTGCTCTTTTTGTTGTAGATCTTGCGCACTCTTGCCACGAACAACAAAGTAGTCACTGCCCTGTTGCTGCATAAATCGATCACGAATATAGTGATCCTGCTGCTTCAAGCCTTCATCCATACTTTGCAAATTACGGATATCATCATTGCTTTTCAAGAACAACAAACTGCTACTGCTCACCACCAGAATGCCAATGATTAACCCCACGCGTAAACTGCGACGCGCTTGTATATAGCAACGTGCTCGACCAATAAATCCAAGGCGACGAATAGCAGGTTCAGCATTTAAGGCTTTTAGTCGTGGAAGCAACAGAATACTTGTCACCCATGCGCCAGCCAAACCGACCATCGAGAATACCGCGATCTGTTTAAATCCTGGAAATGGGGTAAAACTGAGCACCACATAGGCCAATAAGGTCGTCATCAACCCGACAAACAAACTCGGTAATAAGGGTTTTAAGACTGTAAAGCCATCGACGGTTCGATGCTGAGACTGCATCGCCATAAAATAAAATGAAAAATCAACGCAGACACCAATGAGGCTTGCACCGAATACCAAGGTCATCAGATGTATTTCACCAAACAGCCAGAACGTTGCAGCAAAAGCCACCAGGCACCCACTGCCAACAGCAATCATCTCTGTAAACATCGGGCGAATTGAGCGAAAACCGAACCAAACCAACAGCAAAATACCCAGTGTAGAGCCTAAGCCGATGGTTGAAATTTCGTTTTTGGCAGATGTTGTCCCGAATTGAGCAAAGAGTAAAGTGCCCGTCCAATGCGGTTTGACCCGAATCTGCTCGATTTTTTGATTCAGTACGCCAATAAATTCAGCAGTCTGTTGCTGATAAGCGATGTTATAAGGACTATTTTTGAGCGTTAACACCAGCAAACGAGAAATGCCTTGATCATCTCTAATCGTGGCTAAGCCCTGTTCTAACTGAATCTCAGGATGACTTTGTAATGCACTGAGTTGCACTGCATAACGTGGAAACAACAACAAAGGATCGTGTTTCAGCAAATCGGCAGTCATCGGCATTCCTGGACTCATGAGCTGTAACATACTTTGCTCAGTCAGTGCTTGGTAGTCTTTATGCTCTAAATGCTGACGGTCTGATGCAGAAAGCAGCCCCGCTCGATGTTGATACAGTGTTTGTGCAAACTTTTCTTGATCTAATTGTGGCTGAACGGCTTCAAATAACCCACTCTTCGCGACAGAATCTTTTAACAACTGGGTCGCTTGCTCAAGCTCAGCCTCTGTTTTTGCATCAAGCACCACAAAAACTTTCTGATTCAGTTGATCACTGACATAAGTCTGAATACTTTGAAGTTCATCATCCTGGTGAGCTTTAGGCAATAGTGCAAAGATATTGGTTTCGATATGAATATCTTTTTTCAGCCAAGCCATCCCAAGCGCAATCGCGATGACACACAAGATCATCAGCCAGATTGCACTGAGTTTATTTTGCCAGTTGGAAAAGTGCACGTTCAGCTGCCGTTAAAGATTGAGGTTGAGCCGTGTGCTGACTAAAGCGGATGGTGGTGCTGTTATTGGCTTTTTCATCAATCACAATTCGATCGACATAGCGTTGACCTTGCGCTTCCACCCGTACGAATAGTTTTTTAAATAGAGCTGATTTAGGGGTTAATACCATCTTCCATTGGTTCGGGCTATATTCTGCTGAAACAATATTAAAATTCTGAGCCAAAGCAGCTTCATTGCCAGACATTAATTGCAAGAACATCGTCGCAACGGAACCATAAGGAGTCTGATCTACCGCAATTTGGCTTTGGGTACGTTGCGTTTTCTGTACCAGTTTTTTTTGCGTCACAATTAATTCTGCTTGGACAGGCTTACGAATCTGCCATAACACCCCTTGTTTTTGATGAAACAACACCGTGCCTTGCGAAGTAAATGTCTTATTCAAAGACGCTAACTTTTTATGTTGCTCAAAATGCGCACGAACCATGGGAACTGCTGCAAGTTGCGTAAAGATAGGCTTGATATTTTGCGTTTGTGCATTTGAAACGATGGGCATGGCGCTACACAGAACCAACATTGCAATCGCGCCAATTTTTCTGAGCATTCTATTTAACATATTGATCACCTAGTCGGCTTTAAATTCAGACCATGCATTTAAGCAATCCAATAAAACTTGGGGCGATTGAAAACACATTTCGCGCGTTTGAATATGGACAGCAACTTGAGTGGTATAGCCTTTGGTTAATTTTTTCCCAGAAACATCATCAAAAATTTGATATTCAATTTTGAGGCGATTTTCCCATTCTTTTAAAATTGCACGAACACGAATTTTCTGTTCAAACACAATCCCATGTGCATAGCGCACATGACTTTCAATCACTGGCCATGCATAACCAGAATCCCGCATCTGATTATAGTTGTAATGAAATTGATCCAGTAACTTACAACGTGCAATTTCAAAATATTTTAAATAGTGCCCATGCCAGACCACATTCATGGTATCGACATCATGAAATGGCACTTCAATGATGACATCGCTATGCATAATCTTTTCCTTCACCGTGATGCTGATCTAGATGCCGTACAAGTTCAAACTGTTCTAAACGATCCACCAAGCACTGTAGCTCATTTTGTAAAGCACGATCTTCGTCTACATACGTGAAGCTCTGAAGAACCCAGTGTTGAAAAGCGGTTAATGCAGGGGTTAATTGTGTATTCAACCCTTTTAACTTAAGTGCCTGTACACACGCACATGCCAAAGCGGCAACCACTTGCTCAGTCAACACCATAATTCGAGTAGCATCACGCGCTGCAATGGTGCCCATACTGACTTTATCTTGATTATGACATTCGGTAGAGCGTGAAAAAATAGAGGCTGATAACGTGTGTTTTAAGGCCTCAGCAGTCCACGCAGAAACCGCAATCTGTACCGCTTTGAACCCATGATTGAGTGCTAAGCGTTCACTGCTTGAACCTGTTAAATTACGTGGCAGTCCATTATTCATCTTATAATCAACTAATTGCGCAAGTTGACGATCCAATAAATCTGCAATATTGGCCATCATAATCTTTAAACTGTCCATTGCCTGTGCAATATGACCGCCATAAAAATGACCACCATGTAAAACGCGTAAATTGATAGGATCAATCAATGGATTGTCATTACTCGAATTCAATTCATTTTCAATAAACTGACGTAACCAGATTTTTGAATCTTCAAAAACGCCAATAATATGCGGTGCACAACGTAATGAATAACGATCTTGTAAACGTGAACTTTGATGGGCCGTTTGTACTTCACTATTGAGCCACTCACGTAGTTGAGCTGCGATATGTTGTTGCCCGGAATGCGGTTTTTGGGCAAAGAGCACTTCGTCAAAATGACTCGAATTGCCTTCGAGTGCCAACACATTACACGCCGTAATTAAGGTACTGGCAAAGCCAATCTGTTCTGCTTTCTTATAGTTTATACACGCGATGGCCGTCATCACTGCGGTACCGTTCATCAATGCCAAACCTTCTTTAGGTCGCATCACATGCGGTTGCATGGCTTTTTCGGCATAGACCTCAGCAACAGGAACAATCGCTCCACGATAATAAACATCGCGCTCACCGACCAAAGCCCCTGCCACATAGGATAATGGGGTCAAGTCCCCACTGGCACCCACAGAACCCTCAGATGGGATCACCGGAATTACATCTTCATTTAACATCCATACCAAGCGTTCAAGCAGTGCCAGTGAAACCCCTGAATAGCCTCGAGCCAAAGAACATAGACGCACCACGACCACAGCCCGTGCTGTGATAATATCCAAATTCTGACCCAGTCCACAGCCATGAAAACGTGACAGATGCAAAGGTAACTCATTGACTTGATGCGGTGGGATTTCGACTAGACAAGAATCCCCATAGCCTGTGGTTACTCCATAGATCACACCTTCGTCTTGCAATAATTGATCAAGAAAATCAACCCCTCTTTGTATCAATTCTTTCCATGCCAAAGAAGATGGTAATGCAACCGTTTTTTCTTTACGAGCCACAGCAATCACATCTTCAATACTGAGCGGTGCTTCCCCAACAATTAACACGAGACTCATCTTTTATTCCAAAAATTATAAAAATTAAACCACTGGTAGGGTGCCCGAAGACAATGTTGTTCGAGCAAATGAACATAAACTCGCATCACTTGACGTATGGCTGTCGCTCGATCTTTGCGAGGAAAATTGAGTTGTGCTGCAATGTTATGAATATGCACTTCGAAATGATCTTTGACACGATAACAAAACACGGCCAACACAGGGGCTTTTAAAAGGTTGGCAAGAATCCATGCGCCTTCCGGCCAATCCGCATGTTCTCCCAAAAATTCAATGGGCTGTATACGATCAGACTGAATCGGTACACGATCTGCTGCAAGGATAATCCACTCCCCTTGATCAAGCTTTTGCTGCAAGATTAAAGCAGTTTCAATGCCCAAAGCATCGACCGAGAGCAAATTCACATCAGCATGTTGATTAAGCTTTTTAAGGAACTGATTAAATTGCGTCGCGTGTTTCTGATAGACCAACACATTGATTTTTTGTGGATGCTCAGATTTGACTGCTCGTAGTAATTCAATATTACCAAAGTGCGACACCACAATAATCGCCCCCTTTTGATAATGTTCACGAAAATGCTCATGTCCATGCAACTGCAAATTTTGATCAGAAACTCGCCCCAACCAACCTTCAATTTTGTCGAGAATGCATTCGCCAAATTGCATGAGATGGGTAAAGGTCTGCGGTAACTGCGGCACCCCTTCAAAGGGTGAAAAAGCGCCTGCAAAATTATGCAATTTTTGTAAATACTGCACAGATGCTTGGCGTGCTGTCGTTGAAAACACCCAATACCACAAAATGACAAAATACAGTACAACTCGACATAAACAGCGCCCTCCCAAACGATAGAAAAACAGCACCAACATCAGTGGAAGCATCCCTCCACGCTCTTTGATGGTGTTCCATGCCTGAGCTTGGCTGCGTGGCATGTTACTCACCTTTCACTTTACGATACAGTAAGGTAGGTAAACGATAGAGCATGCCCGCAAACAGACGCGAATGTGCCTGCGTCATTCCTAGATTGTCACGCCAAACATTAAAGTGGGATATACCATCTTCCGGGTAAATGACCTGCGTGGGAACATTGATAAATTTAACTTGCTCCCATTTTAAACGCACCAAAATCTCTGAATCAAACCCCATGCGCGGCTGAAATTTTGCCGAGTTTAATACCTTGACGGTTTGTGCTAAAGGATAAACACGGAAACCACACATGCTGTCTTTAATCTCAAAAGATAAACTATTGATCCAGACCCAGATATGGGTCGCATAACGACCATATAAACGTTTCCGTGGTACAGACTGATCAAAGATCGGTTGCCCAATGACCATCGCTTCTGGGTGTTGTTGCGCTGCATCTAAAAAGCGTTGAATATCGGACCAATCGTGCTGACCATCTGCATCGATTTGTAGAGCATGGCTATAACCCAAATTATAGGCATGTAGAAGCCCTGTTATAACTGCTTGTCCTTTACCCTGATTGACTTGATGCTCAACCAAATCAACTTGCTTATACTGCGAACGCAGTTGACGTAGGATTGTCGAACACTCTGCATCACTTCCATCATTGACGACTACAATCGGCAAGTCAAAGCCACTTAAGTGTTTCATAAACGCTTGTAAATAATGCGGATGGTTGTAGACCGGAATCACAAAACATGTTTGCATACTTTATTACTCCGAGGTGGTCTGATTGTCAGAAACAAAATTCAGTCGACCCGATGCCACTATTTTCTGTGTTTTGATCAACTCAAAAATGACCTTGTCTGCTTTACGTGTGAGCGTCATTTCAAGCTGATCATAAGGTCGAATTAAATCTTGAAACTTCAGCTGCTCAAATCCGCAGCACCACTTTAAATCTGCCCAATATTGCTTTGCAAAATGTTGGATAAATCCAATTTGTCCTACCCCTGGGTAAATCGGGTGATTCGGGAAATGCCCTTTAAAACACTCAAGTTCAGGACATATTTCTAAACGTGCTTGCATTTGATCTTGTTCAAAACATTGAGATAACACGACAGGCACATAAAGCGGAGCAAACAAAGAAGCCAAATACTGTTTATTGAGCTTGGACTGCGCATTCTGCGGCATTTCAGTTAAAAAACGCCATTGCCTTGGAATCGCAAGTGCTTCTAATTTATCTGCCAACTGTGTTTTGAGACCTTGAACAAAGCGGGCTTTTCCTAATCCGATTAAATCGTGCCGAGCCTGTGTAGACAACTTCACCACGACTGCCAAGACCTGACGATTTTCCTTTTGGATGAGCAAAGCATAACATTGCTCAATCTCTGTCAGCGACATTAATACCTGTTCAATCGCATCCAAACTCAGTCGTTTTTCTTCGAGTTTCACGATGCGGTCTAAACGACCTAACAATTCAAATGCAGATTGAACATTTCGAGAATCCCATACTTTGACGCGATCACCGGTCAAAATCCAATCCTGATCACACGCATGATTACTTCTGACAGCAAGTTCGTCTTGTGCACTTGACTTGATTTCGACATTTTGAAAAGGTGTCCATGCGGCCTCATCCTGTTGTCGATATGCAATCCCACCTGTCTCAGAGCTGCCTAGAACTTCAATAATCGGTCGATTCAGTTGAGGACGAATACCCGAATCAAGCTTACCGCCAGACGAATACACGTTAATACAGTCTTTAAGCAACACATCAGCCGTCCATCGCTTGAGCAATGCAGGACTTGAAACCACATAGTTCGGGACATTGAAATCAGTTAAATGTTGTTGCGCATCCACAACATCTTCTGGAAATGCCAGTTGTGGCTGATAAAAACTCCGTCCACTCGCCAAAGGCCATAACAACTTAAACAATAAGCCATAAATATGCTGATGACTGACTGTTGCTAAGGCAATTCCCTGTTGTTCTCGCTTAAAAGTCGCCTCTAAACCTGCCACTTCATTGAAGAGTTGCATTAAATTTCTAGGTATTTTTTTGGCTTGCCCGGTAGAGCCTGAGGTATAAAAAGAAACTTCAGCGTCTTTTAGGAACTGATCATCAACATTGATTTCAATCGGTTCAAGAGAGGGTCTAGGTTCAGTCCGGCTTAAAAAATAAATCTGTTGCTGTGCTAATTCTTGTTCTAGATCACGAATACGATGAGGAGGCAGTAGCAGTTTTTTTCCTGCATTGAGTGCTGCAAAAAACAACACCAAAAATGTGTAGCTGTCCTGCTCCCAGAGTGCCCAAACAGGCGTGGTTTTCTGCTTGATACATGCTGCTTGCCCCGCCACATCCTGCCAAAATTCTTGAAAACTCACACCACTCAGATCTGGCTTCACACATAAGATCCGTGGAGAGTTTAAATAGTCTCTAAAATGACAACACATAGCGATCCATAGAAATACTGCAAGCCTAATGCTGCATTTGATTTAAACGTTGCTGGCGTTTACGTAAAAGATATTCACCCAGCAGTAAAATCCCCATCAGCACATAGGAAATAAAACCATTATAAATCACCCAAACTTGAGTGCTGGCGAAGTACACCGTATATAAGGCAATCAGAGCATTGACCACAAAGAAAACACACCAAATTTGAGTCACTTTCTTGGTCCAGATTACCCCGTCATGCGGTAGATCTGGCTCAATCAGTCGTGCAAAACGCTCAATCATTGAGGGTGGCTTAATCAAGGTCATGGTAAAAATACCACAGGCCCCCAGACTCATCAGCACAGGATACAACTTTAACCAAGCCTGATCTTTAAACACAAGACTGAGTCCACCACATAAAATGGCAAATAATGTTAGTGGCCACATAAGGGGGTTGCCCCCTCCCATCAATCGAAGAGCACCGAAAATTATAAGCAAAACAGCCACCCAAAACACATGGCCATGGGATAAACCGTAAGCTACCAAAAAGGGATAGAGGATCAATCCAACCACGCTAATCCCTTTTAAGACGGTATTCATTCAGCGGTCATGTTTTGAATGACCGTGACGACATCCTGAACGGTTCTTACACTCTTAAAGTCTTCTGGATTCACTTGCTTTCCTGTCAATACTTTAATTTTAACCACTAAATCAATCGCATCAATACTGTCTACATCGAGATCAGTGGCTAAATTTGATTGCAGTTGAACATCTTCAGGTTCAATTTCAAACAGTTCCTCCATCCACTCGCGCAGATGATTCAGTACTTGATCTTGGCTAAGCATAATGGCCTCTTACAGTGTTCTTTGTGCTTCAACCAAAGCCACAAGACTTTGAATTGATTTAAAATGTTGTTTTGTTTCAGCTGACTCGGCATTTAAATGAATGTGGTAACGTTTTTTTAATGCCAAACCGAGCTCTAAAGCATCAATCGAATCTAAGCCTAAACCCTCACCAAACAATGGGGCTTCAGTATCAATATCATCGGATGTGATGTCTTCTAGGACTAAAACATCAATAATCATTTGCTTTAATTCTTCAGCAAGATTGCTCATTTTTTCAATAACTCTTGGTTAAAAAACTGCTGTAGCTGATGATTCAAATGACGGACATTTTTAGGGTTCACCGTCACATTATCTAATACATCAGTGACATGAATTGGATCTAAAACTTTAACTTGAATATGAAAGGGTCGAGATGGAATATGATACCAATGCTCATTTTTAGTCAAAGTCGATGGCGTACAAGTGACCAATACGGGTCGTATAGGCACTTGAGCACGTAAAGCAATATTGGCTGCCCCACGCTGAAACTGATTTAAAAGATGTCCTTTTTCAGTTCGTGTTCCTTCCGGAAAAATCAACAAAGATGCAGCGTTATCTTGCTTTAAACGAGCAACACAGTCTTCGATAAACTGTTCTGAACCTGAATTTAAAATATAGCCAGCATTTTGCACGGGACCTTTGGTGAATGGATTGGCCCACAAAGCCTGTTTCACCACACAATTTGTTTCTTGCATTAAACCAATCAAAACCACCACATCAATCAGCGTTGGATGATTGGCAATCACCAGTTCTTGCCGACTACTTTCTAATTTTTCTAAACCTTGTACGTCATAGGTCATAATGCCAAGTTTCACCATCATTTCAGTGAAACCTTTGAAACTATGTTTAATCACCTTTTGTGTTCTTTTTTGACGTAATTCAGGATTTTGGGTCGTCAATTTAATCACAGGCGCGATTAGGCTTCCAATAACTACACCACCCAAACCAAAACTTGCAAAACTCAAACCTGTTGCAGCAACACGCCACTTGTAGTTAGCATTTTTTTTGAGGTGGTTGAAATTTAACATTTTGACCAGACCTTAAAATGTTGTTGGTCACCCTGCCAAAAGTTTAAAAATTGCTTCGCCTGCTTAAAGTGATCACCTTTATCTGTAAAATCATAAGCATTCACTTCAAGGTTAGGCTGTGCCAAACCCACCACTGCTGACAAGGAAAAAGAATCGAACACTTGTGACTCCTTATACACATCTGGTAACGGCCCTTCATAGTAAACAATCATGACCTTTGCATCCGACTGATGTGAAGTTCTAAGCCAAGCATACGCTTCAATCAGTGCATCATTCCAAGAACCAGCTAAACTTGTCGCAGGGGTACTGTCTTGACATAAAATCGAATATAAACCTGAAATAGCATTATGAACTGACGTTGAAAACTGTGTTGGTGATGGGGTTTGATCTTGTAATACATCTTCTAAAATTTTGAGTGTTTTTTCTTCTTCGCCATATTGAGAGACCCAAACAATATAGTTGATCGCGCAATTTTCTTTAGTTTTTATCAAATTATTGAGCGCAATTTTTGCAAGACAAGACAAACGTCTGCGTTGCATGGCGGGAATAATATCGATCGCATCTAGTGGGTGGTGAACATCACAGTAATTTACATATGATAAATTAATCTGAATCATACAGATCCTAAAAGCGTAATTTCGCTGTAATTATTTGCTATGAAGAATTCTCTCTTGTAACCAATTATAACATTTGAGTGCAGAAATCCTATATACATTTAAAAATAAATCTAGAATTGAAATACAAATAAAGCCCAAAGATCACTTTGGGCTTTTCGCTGATATTATCTAAAGTGATGCATTAGAAAATTAACGCTTAAACTTCTTCTCAGCTTTCTTGAATTTCTGAACATAACGACGCTTACGCGCTGCAATACGCTCATCCATCACCGTCTTACGACCTTCAAATGGGTTTTCAGATGTTTTAAATTCGATACGAACGGGTGTTCCTTCAAGCTTATACACTTTACGGAATACGTTTTCTAAGTAGCGACGATAATCGGCTGGCGTTTTATCCACCTTGTTACCATGGACAACGATCGTCGGTGGGTTTTGACCACCCATGTGCGCATAACGCATTTTAATACGACGACCTTGTACCATGGGTGGTGCATGCGCATCAACAGCATCACTCAGAATTTGAGTGATCTTCGCAGGTGACACTTTTAAGTGTGAAGAATCATATGCGCGATGGATTGATGGGTACATCTCGCCCACACCAGTGCCATGTAATGCAGAGATTAAATGAACCTTCGCCCAAGGAATAAAGTCAAAACGACGTTCGATATCAAGCTTACATTGCTTGCGATCGTATTCTGTCATGTTATCCCATTTATTAATGGCGATGACCATGGCACGACCCGCCTCTAAAGCGTAGCCAATTAAGTGTAGATCTTGCTCAACCACACCTTCACGCGCATCAAGCACGACCACAATCACGTGCGCATCTTTAATCGCTTGTAAAGTTTTCACGATTGAGAATTTCTCAATCATTTCATCTACTTTACCTTTACGGCGTACACCTGCAGTGTCAATCAATGTGTATTGACGACCATCACGCTCAAACGGAATATAAATCGAATCACGTGTCGTACCAGGTTGGTCAAATGCAACCACACGGTCTTCACCCAACAAACGGTTCACTAGCGTGGACTTCCCTACGTTTGGACGACCAATAATCGCTAAACGTAGCCCTGTTGCTTTATCGTGTTCAGCTTCATCTTGATCTTCAGGAACTTCTGCAAGCACCTCTTCAAGCATTTGCTGTACACCGCGACCATGGCTTGCAGCCACTTGCATCGGTTCGCCCATACCCAATTTGTAGAATTCAACCAAAGCCGCTTCGGCATGTACGCCATCCACTTTGTTTGCAACCAAATAAACTTTCTTACCTAATGTACGAAGCTCACGTGCAATTTGTTCATCGGAAGCAAGTAAGCCTGCACGAGCATCAACGACAAATACAATAATATCTGCTTCATTAATGGCAGTTTTAGACTGCTCTGCCATGTATGAATCAATACCACCTTCATTTTCGCCAATACCGCCAGTATCAACGACGATGAATGATTTATTTTCAAATTTAGCATCACCATACTTACGGTCACGCGTTAAACCCGCGAAGTCTGCAACCAGTGCATCACGGCTTTTGGTAATTTGGTTAAATAGCGTTGATTTTCCGACGTTCGGACGACCAATGAGCGCAATAACGGGTTTCATAGATTAACCTTTAACAAGATCAGCCAACTCAATTGGCCTGAACATCAGAAACTGTGGAAGATTGTAGGCACTGTTATGTTGAACAGCCCCTCAGGTAAAGCACCTGAATAAAAAGCTCGGGGTCTTAGAAAATCGAAGACCCCGAGGCATAAAATTTGAAAGTTGTGCTAGTTTAACATAAGCAGAAAAAAAATTAACGGTTCTGCCAAATGCTTAAAGCGCCAGCACGTGTTACGGCATAGAGTTGGTTGTCCATTACACGCAAAGTACGAACTTCACTGCTGGTTTTTTCGCGACCAACCAAGTTTCCTGTTGTTGGATCGATCAAATGCAATGCACCCGCCAAATCACCCACAATAAGCTGTTGACCCAGCATTACAGGATTACTCAATTGACGATGTAAAAGTTGATCATTTTCCCAAATCACTTGACCTGTCACCAAGTCATACGATTTCAGCTTACCATCAGATTGTGCAACAAAAACTTGACGTCCAGACACTTCTGGACGCGTTGTACTACTTGAGTCTTCACTCCATACAACACGTTGTGAAGCTAAATCTGTGACAGTGACTTGACCTTGATAGCTCGTGGTCACCACGAACTGACCTGCAACTGTTGGCTCACCGTCAATATCGATCAAACGCTGAATATCAGAACGCCCATCGCTCACAGCAACACGACGTTGCATACGCAAGGTTCCTGTGATGCTATCAATCGCATAGATAAATGCATTCGAAGATGCAAGTAATACTGTACGACCATCCAAGCTTACAGGTGAAGCTTGACCACGTAAACTCAACTGTTCAGCCGGTAGTTTATAGGTCCACACTTGTTGACCTGTTGCAGCATTTAAGCCATAAACAGTGCCATCATTGGCAACGACTATGACACGATCCGCTTGTACCAAAGCCGTGCTGATCAATGCACTTGACAGATTTACCGTCCATTTTTCAGCACCTGTTGCTTGATCTAAAGCAAATAACTGACCTTTACTATTCCCGACAACCACTAAACCATTGGCAGCCTCAACACCTGAGCTCAAACCAATTTTCGAAACTTGTTTTTCCCAAACGCGCTGCTTGCCTTTATAAGCACTGACAGAACCTTTTGGATCAAGTAGAAATAAAACGCCCTGATCACTTTTCATGGTTAAGCGTAACGGGTCTTCAGCTGGCGTAGCCGATACTTTATAAGAGCCCACTTGCGCTAAACTTGCTGATTGTGCAATCTTTGGTAATGGATTCGGTTTAACGTCTTCAACTTTAACTTTATTGCTTGAACAGCCTACCATTGCAATTGATAGTACGGTTAATGCACACGAGATTTTATATTTTATATCCATTAAGACTCATCCGTTTGTGTTACTGCGACAGGGCGATCAGTCTGAGACTCATCCATTTCCACTTGAATAATTGGGCGGTCAACTTCAATATCATCAACCAGCACACCTACGCTTTCCAATTTGATTTGTAAAATTTGACGTTCTTGTTTCGTTTCTACTAAATTATTCCAAGCACTTTGATATGCCTTCTTAGCATTTTCAATATCGTTTTTAGCCACATAAATATCACCGCGTGCTTCCTCAACAGTCGTTTTAAACGCAGGCAATGTTACTGTCGATAAAGTCTTTAAAGCGTCATCATATTTTTTCTGAGCCAATTGAGCATCTGCCAAGCTAATCTTAACCACTTGCTTTAAGCCTTCATCTTTTAACTCAGTATTTTCAATTTTTTTCAGTTCACGCTCAGCCTTTGCATAATCTTTTTGATCAAAAGCATGCTTTGCCATCACCATTTGCGCTTGAACTGCATGTATAGAGTTCGGGTCTTCTTTAACCAATTTATCAGCTGATGCCGCAAGTGCTGCAGCCGCTTTAGGATCCGTCTCAGCCGCGCGAGCTTCATCCACCAAAAGTTGAACTTTTGCTGTTGAAATTTGATCTTCAGCTGCGTTTTTCTTATTCCAATACTGCCATCCGAAGAAAGCAATCAACGCAATGAGCACACCACTGATCATGGCAGAGCCGTATTTTTGGAAAAATGACTTTGCTGTATCAAGCTGTTCTTGGTCAGTCATTGCGTTCATGGATTACCCTTACCCTATCTTGGAATTATTTAGACTAAATTTTTTCAATGATAAACGAAACAATATCAGCAATCGCAACTTCGGTTTGTTCAGCTGTCGCCAACTCTTTCACCAACAGTTGTTGTGCTTCTAATTCACGCTCACCTAAAATCAAAGCAAACAATGCACCCGATTGATCTGCCTTTTTCATTTGGCTTTTCATCGAACCTTGTGAACCTGTTTTTAAACGAATATTACTGTTCGCCGCTTCAAGTTGATTACGAATCTGCTCCGCCAATACCAAGGCTTGACCTTGGGTATTTGGATCTGCCAACAAGAATACTTCACAGTCACGTACAGGCGTATTGTCTTCAACTTGTTCAAGAAGAAGCAACAAACGTTCCATACCCATCGCAAAACCCACTGCTGGTACAGATTGCTCTGGCTTACCTTTCAACTGTCCTACAAGACCGTCATAACGACCACCTGCACAAACGGTACCTTGTGAACCCAAATGGGTTGTCGTCCATTCAAATACCGTTTTGTTGTAGTAGTCTAGACCACGGACTAATTTTTGATTGATCACAAAATCCACGCCAGCGTCGCTTAGATACTGTTGCAATTTAGCGAAGTGATCCATGGTATCTTGTTGCATGAAATCATGCAATTTTGGCGCATCTTCAAGAATTTGCTGAGTTCGTGCATCTTTCGAATCTAAAATACGTAATGGATTCGTGGTTAAACGACGTTGAGAATCTTCATCCAACTCATCTTTATGCGCAGTCAAATATTCAACCAAAGCATGACGATATTCAGCGCGCTCGTCTGACTCACCCAAAGTATTAAGTTCAAGCTGTACTTTGCCGGCAACACCCATACGTTTCCACAAACGTGCCGTCATCAAAATCAATTCAGCATCCATATCAGGTGTTGCAACACCGAATGTCTCTACACCGAATTGATGGAATTGACGGTAACGACCTTTTTGTGGCTTTTCATAGCGGAACATTGGACCTACATACCAGACGCGTGGCGTCGCACTGCGTAGCATATTATGCTCAAGCATTGCACGTACACAACCTGCTGTTCCTTCTGGACGCAGAGTCAAAGATTCAGGTGGATTCCCTTTATCAAAGAACGTGTACATTTCTTTTTCAACGATATCGGTTGCATCACCAATTGAACGTTTAAACAAATTTGTTTGTTCAACAATCGGCAGACGGATTTGCTGGTAACCATAAGCATCCATGATTGATGCTAGATGTTGCTCAAGACGTCTCCACGCAGGGGTTTGCGTTGGGAGAATGTCATTAAAACCTTTAATTGCGACGATTGAACTCATGACTTAAACTTACTCAAAACTTGTACGAATGATCTCTTTAGATTTAGCTTCTTCAAGCTCAATGACGCGTTGACGAACCATTGATTCAATTTCGTCAACCAATTGGTTGGTATCAATTAAATGGCTTTTCTCACCATTTCGATAAACCAATGAACGTGGTGCAGCACCCACAACGCCAATATCCGCTTCTTTGGCTTCACCCGGCCCATTCACTTTACAACCAATCACCGACACATCCATCGGTGTACGAATATCTTCTAAACGCTCTTCTAATGCTTGCATCACTGAAATCACGTTAAATTCTTGACGTGAACAGCTTGGGCAAGCGATGAAATTAATCCCATTAGAACGAAGACTCAATGATTTTAAAATATCAAAACCAATTTTCACTTCTTCTTCAGGCTCTGCTGCCAATGAAATACGCATGGTGTCACCAATGCCCTCCATCAACAAACCACCCAAAGCAATCGCTGATTTCACCGAACCTGTTCGGTAAATCCCAGCCTCTGTTACACCTAAATGTAGAGGATTATCAATTTGCTCTGATAATAAACGATAAGCATCCATTGTTAAAAACACATTTGATGCTTTTACCGAAATTTTGAATTCTTGAAAGTCTAAACGATCCAAAATATCAATGTGACGCATTGCAGACTCAAGTAAAGCTTGCCCTGTGGGTTCGCCATATTTCTTCTGAATATCTTTCTCAAGCGAACCCGCGTTGACACCGATGCGCATCGAAATATCATGATGACGTGCCGCAGCAACCACTTCACGAATTTTTGCTTCAGAACCAATATTGCCTGGGTTAATCCGTAAACAATCTGCGCCAAAGTCCGCGACAGCAAGCGCAATTTTATAATCAAAATGAATGTCTGCAACCAAAGGCACAGTCACTTGCTTACGAATTTCACCAAAAGCAGCAGCGGCTTCCATCGACGGTACAGAAACACGCATGATATCTGCGCCCGCATCTGCACAACGCTGAATCTGTGCAACTGTCGCAGCCACATCACAAGTCTCAGTATTGGTCATACTTTGAATACTGATCGGTGCATCACCACCGACATATACAGAACCGACACGGATTTTACGGGTCGGGCGGCGCTTAATTGGATTTACGATCATGTACGCTTTACTCTTTTTCCATTAACGAGACAAACGGAATTCGGCTTTTCCGTCCACAGTATATGGAGACAATGAAATCGACTCTTTGTTTAAGCTCAATGACACAGCTTCTGCATCATCCAAACGAATTTGGAATGGAGATTCACCATTCAAAATCAATGCCGTAGATTGGCGACCTGTTGCCAAAACTTTACCTGTACTATCGACAATATGTACCGATGTTGGACGCGTAAACTGTAACTCCATTTGATCACCTGAAACAGCAGTCGTCGCGTTATTATCCAAGTTTAAAACTTGAAGATCGTTGTTTTGTGTCGTAGATGATGTTGTAGATTTATTTTTCGCTGTGATTTTTTGAATCCCGAGAACCACCATCCAAATTATAGCCAATGCGAGTAAGGTATATAAAATACGCTTTAACCATTTGCGATTGCGATCTGATTTAGATCCCGACAATTTACCCATGATTTTAATTGGAGAATTATTTAGAGCGTGATTCGGCAATAAGCCGGTATCATTTTCATAAATTTCATCAAAACGCTGAATAATGGCTGTTGCATCTGCTTTTAAATACTTTGCGTATGAACGGTAATAGCCTTTGATAAAGGTTGCTTCAGGCAAAGAGGTATAATCATCATGTTCTAATGCCTCTAAAGTTTTCATCGGCATTTTCAAATCTTGAGCGACTTGTGAAAGCTCAAGTGATTGAGACACACGGATTTGACGCAAATACTCACCAGGGCGCTGAATATTTCCTAAAACATTAGGTACTACGCTTGAACCAGTAGGTTGCTGTGAATTAGGATTTACTTCCATACGGCCTCAGTACTGTACTGTAATTGCAAATAACGTTGATATTCTTGACTCTCTGGAAACAGTGCACGTAATTGGTTAATAATCACGTTCATTCCCATATCATCACCATTGGCACGCGCAATACGCAAACCAATCCAAAGTGCACGTGCACCCTGATTTTTTTGACCGACGATACGAACATATTGTTCATATACCTGTCGAGCACCAGCAAAGTTCTGCTGTAAATAAAAAATTTCAGACAATTCAATCATGGAAATCGCAGAATTCCGATTGACCGACAGTGCTTGTTTAAATGCTTTTTCTGCGTTTGCACTGTCACCGACTGCTAAATAGGTGCGACCTAAGTTTTCCAAAGCTCGAAAGCGTTGATCATACCCTAAACTTGCGCCAGCAATTGTAAACTGCTGTATTGCATCATTATAGCGTTTAGCTTGAAACAAATAGGTCCCGTAATTATTACGCGCTTGCGCATTATCAGATTCTAAAGAAATCGCACGATTAAAATAACGATCGGCTTTATCTAAGCTAATTTGACTGCCTTCTTGTTGCAACAAGACACCCATCATCATATTAGCAGTTGCATCTTTCGAATCCGTTTCCAGCGCCTGATCTAATGCACGTTTTGCGGCATCTAAATCACCACTACGAATATATTCTGCCGCCATTTGAGTACGGACTTTGACTGCTTTTTCAGGGTCTTTTTTTAAGACAGATCCAGTGGTCGTCGTTTGACAACCTTGGACCACCAATGCAGATAAACACATCGCGAATACAACGACCGTTTTTTTATACATAGGTTTATTCAAAACCTGCCCCTTTATAATATCTTTTCGCTATATCATGTTAGCCTTGAGAACGCATAATCACATTACGTTCTTCGACTTTCTTTTTCCATTGTTCTGCACGGCGAGTTCGGTCAGCCACTTGACCGACCAATTGTCCACACGCCGCATCAATATCATCACCACGTGTTTGACGAATCGTACACACAAATCCGGCATCAGACAAAGTTTTTTGGAAAGAAATAATTCGATTTCGGCTTGAACGACCGTATGGCGCATGCGGAAATGGATTAAATGGAATTAAATTAATTTTACTTGGTAAGTTTTTCAACAACTTAATCATTTGCTGCGCATGCTCTGGATGATCATTCACACCATCGAGCATCACATATTCAATGGTCACATGTTTACGCGAACTTTCATTGCCATCTTTGGCAATATAACGCTGACAAGCTGCGATCAACTGCTCAAGCGGATATTTCTTATTGATCGGCACCAACTCATTACGTAACTCATCATTTGGAGCATGTAATGAAATTGCGAGTGCAACATCAATGTCTTTGATCATTTGGTCAATCTTCGGTACGACCCCTGACGTCGAAAGGGTCACACGGCGTTTAGACATGCCATAAGCAAAGTCATCAAGCATGATACGCATTGAGTTTAATACTGCATCATAGTTGAGTAATGGTTCGCCCATCCCCATCATCACCACGTTCGTCACCGAACGCTCACGATCAGCTACAGGCACCTCTTCCATATAAGAAAAGTTTGCCATCCAAAGCTGACCAATAATTTCTGCTTGGTTTAAATCACGTTGAAAACCTTGTTTACCTGTCGAACAGAATGAGCAATCCAACGCACAACCGACTTGCGATGAGATACATAAAGTTTTACGTGCACCCGTTTTATCATCAGCAGGGATCAGTACAGTCTCAACCAAAGACCCTTCACCATCACCGACACGGAATACCCACTTACGTGTCCCATCTTTTGAATAATTACGATGTACCACTTCTGGCGCTTTGATTTCACACATGCGCTCTAATTTTTCACGGAGCTTGCCTGAAATATTGGTCATTTCAGCAAAGTCAGTCACAAAGAACTGGTGAATCCATTTCATCACCTGTCCTGCACGAAACTTCTTCTCTCCCATGTCTTCAAAAAATTTTTCCATTTGAGGACGAGACATGCCCAGTAAGTTCACCTTCTCAACCGTACTGGTTTGAATTGTACGAGGAGAGGATTGCTGTGGTTCATCTAAATGTACGGATGAAGCGACAACTTCTGAATTCATGAGGACTACCTAAATCATGTCGTGGGATGGAAGCGATTGCTCAATAATCGAGCAAAAAAATGTTTCGGGAATAAAAAAACCAGATAAGCAGTATATCACTTATCTGGTTCGAATACTGCGTATTAACGAGTACGTGGAGCAATCTCAGTTTGAGCGAAGAAGTAGTTAACTTCACGATCAGCTGATGCTACAGAGTCAGAACCGTGAGCAGCGTTTTCGTCGATGCTTACAGCGAAATCTGCACGGATCGTACCAGGAGCAGCTTCTTTAGGGTTAGTCGCGCCAAGAATGTCACGGTGAGCAAGAACAGCGTTTTCGCCTTCAAGAACAGATACAACTACAGGACCAGAAGTCATGAATGCAACAAGGTCACCAAAGAAACCACGTTCTTTGTGCTCAGCATAGAAGCCTTCAGCTTCAGCTTGAGTCAAATGTTTCATTTTAGTCGCAACGATTTTAAGACCCGCTTTTTCGAAACGAGCAAAGATGTCGCCGATGTTGTTTTTAGCAACTGCGTCTGGTTTAACGATAGATAATGTACGTTCAATAGCCATGATCGGCTCCTTAAGTCTATTTAGACGAGAAAATTTTGCGCATTATACCGAATAAAAGCCATTTTTCTGCTTTTACTGTGTAAAAAAATCGATTTTTTCAATTGGAGACTTAGCGCGCCTCATCAATCCAAGCCATCTGAATTCCTTCCAACAAACCTTCAGTCGATTTATTTGGATCATCAGAGAAATCAGGTAAAGCACATACCCATGCATGTAAATCCGTAAAACGAATCCATTGTGGGTCAACATCTGGATGTGCTTCAAGAAGTTCAATCGCGATATCAAGGGTATCCGTCCAACGTAAGCCCATAGGTATTCCTAAATTCAATGCTTTAAAGCTAAATATTAACAAAACTCAATAAACACGCCTATTCATTTTGTTACAGCGTTCATCTAATTCACCATCAACTTTTAAAAGGCTCTAAAGCAGAATATTCAAGTAAGATGCAAAGTGAATCATGCTCACCGCCATGACCGCACCAATACACGCCCCCACCAATACATCTGTTGGATAATGCAAGCCTAAAACCATCCGAGACAATGCCACCAAGAGCGTAAAGGGCAACATCACAATTAACAACATCGGCTGAATATACCCCAAGATGGTAGTAACCATGACCGCATGTAAGGTATGCCCTGAGGGAAAACTAAAATGATCCAGTGGTCGCTCACCCAAATGAATCACCTGATGCACTTGATACGGTCTAGGTCTGGTCGTTTTATTCTTTAAAGTTTTATAAATCACTGTTCCTAGACTACAACCCAAAATGAGATAAAGAATTTGTAGGCTGTAGCCGATTCCCTGTATGCCCCATACCAAAACCAACATCAAATACCAAAATAAACCATCACCCAGTCGGCTAATGACTTTAAAAAAATGAGCGATCTTGTGTTGATGCGAAAAATGATTGAGGTATAAACAGCCTTTTAAATCTAAATCCAATATTTTTGTTTTGGTGTTTTTAATATTCATAATCTCCACTCCTTGCATGTATAGGATTGAGAAGTTGCTTAGGTTGACCGGGATGAGCTTGATCTTTATGACCTAAACCTGGGCGACCCAAATCTTGATGACCGACATCTTGATGAACAATGTGATAAAACATGGCTTCTAACTGCTGAACAGGATGACTCCACCCTGCATTTTCAACTTTAATCAGCGCATTTCGTCCCATGGCATGCAGTATTTTATTGTTGGGTAGGTTCTGTAATTGTTGACTAAATCGTGGTTTTTCCCCAAGTGGAATCAACCATGCAGAATCTGCATCTAAATATTGTTTGGCACACGCATAATCATAAGCGACAACAGCTAAGCCACTTGCCATCGCTTCTAACACGACATTGCCAAAAGTTTCAGTCTGACTGGCAAAGCAAAATACATCTGCACTGGCAAATGCTTCTGCCAGTGCCTGACCTCGCAATACACCTGTAAAAATCACATCATGCTCTTTGCTGTAACGTTCAAGTCGCTCCCGATCTGGCCCATCTCCCACAATGACCAGTTTTGCTTTTTTATCTGAGTTTTGTTTGAGTTGAATATAGGCATCAATCAGCACTTGAATTTCTTTTTCTTGTGACACTCGTCCTACATAGAGCATCACTGTTGTAAACTCACATACATTCCATTTACGGCGTAAAACTGAGCTTCTAAAACGTGGTGAGAATTTTTCTATGTCCACACCTGTTTTAATCACCTGCACCTCACAGGTCACGCCAAAATTTTGGATGGCTTCTGCTGTGTCCCGACTAGGTACACACGTGACACGTGTATTATTATGAAACCATTTTAAATAATGCTGTATCGGCTTGACCAAAAAAGCCAAATCATAAAATCGGCTAAAATCTTGAAAAGCAGAATGAAAACCACTGGTTACAGGAATATTTTTGGCTTTTGCAGCTTGAAGTACAGCAAGCCCTAACGGCCCTTCCGTCACGATATGAACAATATCAGGGGCAAAAGCTTCAAATGACTTAGAAACCTTACGGTATTGAGGCCACCCAAACTGCATTTGTCCATACTTTGGAATCGTCTGCCCATTCACCAAACACTCCTTATTTGGAGCAAATTCTGTACAGGCAAATTTTTGTGAAGGTCGAATTAATAAAATCTTATGCCCTAGCTTCTGTAATCCTTTACAAATATGCAAGAGCGACAATGCCACACCATTGACTTCAGGTGACCACGTTTCAGTGACAATGGCTATTTTTAATCGAGGGCGAATCAAATCTTCGACTAACTTTAATTCAGACTGTGGATTATTTTGACTTTTAAAATGAAAACGATTGTGATCACATATTGTTCTCTGTCTAGATAATGCAGTGTCCATGATTCTCATCATTACACCTCTATTATTTCTTTTTTCATTACCAAACAGTAAAAGATAATAATTTCAATATCATGAATTTTTCATTAAAGTCTCGTGATATTTTTTTCTACAAACATATTCTGATGCATTTATAGAATTTTTCTATGATTTTAAATCACCACACTTAGATCATTTACTTGTGGTCATCATACCCTTTATTCATCAGCAACAATTTGATTGAGTAAGCCATTTTCAACTTGGAACAATTGCCCATTTCCAAAATCAATCTGTTGCTTTTCACCATGTAAGTTTGGAAATCCTACAATTTTTTCCAACTGCGGTGAGCGCTGATATTTGGTGGTTTTTGGGTTATACATCCAATAAATATAGCGCTTATCTGTGACTTTTCGGTCTTGCGACAGATCTGACAAAATCACGTCATAATAACCATCAAAGTTAATATCCATATAGCCCATACTGTTTGGATACGCTGAGAATCCTGTCAGTGTTTGCGCCACGGTATTGTTGGTTTTATTGATCACATCGACACGTGTAAGAAGTTGTTCACGCGTTTGGGTATCTGCTTTTACCCCATAGAATTTAAAAGTAAAGAGTGGTTTATTTTCGACTTTAAAGGCAGGCTCAAATTGAACTTCATGCCATTCATCATCCAATAATATTTTTGTTTGAAATATACCTGAATTTGAATCTAAAACACCTGTGATTTGCTTCAGTACTTCAATATTGGATTGTGTTGTTGTATCCGCATTCAGGGTTAAATAGTTACCCTTTTGCGTACCTTTAAGTTTAATTGAATCTGAATTTTCTAACACAGTTAAAGTGGCTTTAGGATTGGTAACACCAGCAAATAAACTTAAGAAATATTGTTGATCTGTAGATTGCAACATGCGTTGCATGGAGACTCGAACACTCAGTTTTTTTAATGGATTAAGTGATAAATCTTGAACTATCTCAGCATGCGTATATACAGGCATTGAGATCAGCATTGAGCTAAGAAATGTTTTTATTTTCATTATAAAATCCTGCATAAATCCAAAAAAATTAGTTTAATTTAGCATAAGCGCATCGCACTCAAATACCAAATTACTGATTTTCTCATACCCAATTAAACGATCTATTTAATTGACACATAAAATGAAGAAATCAATTTCATCGTTCGTCTACAAACCATATAGCCTACTAACCACCCTATCCAAGCCAAAGGGCAAAACACATAAAACCATCTACATTTCTGTATATGGAGATACCTATGCTTAAGCCAAATATTGTCAAACTCCCAATCTGGCATCATTCTCGAAGCAATTAAAACTCCAACCAAAGGAATAAAGCAAAATAAAATACTTAAAGAAATCCAAGCAAAACCCCATAAAACTTGGCTATAAAGAACTACTTTAATCTCATTTATTGAAAGTTGATTTATATGCAAACCCTCTACATGACTTTGAAGCTCACTTTCGCTCAACCCGATCTCAGTCCATGAAAAAGAGAAAAACTTCCATACCCTCAATTCATTTTCTAATCTCATGTTTTTTCAACCAAAATAAAGCTAATCTTCCCAAAATCAAAAACATATCCTCATGTTGAAGTTATTATTTAGATGTAAGATTAAGATTTAATATCGAATAATAATATTGCTGATTAATTGGGTATTGAGTTTTACCTATAAAAACTCTCGCAGCACACTGCCCAAACAAGGTCTGAGTATCTGACCATGCATTTTCAACAATTCCACTGGGATTGACATGTGCTACAACCTCAAATGATGTAGGCAATTCAAGCGGTGTACAGACCTCAAATATATTTCTTAAAATAGGTCCATTAGATAGATTAAGTGCCGACAAAACTTGCGGTTCAAGTTTTTTTTCAAAATCCAATGCTTCTTGCTTCATAGACTGATATTTTGCATGCGTCATAATCTCAGAATAGGCAAAATTGCTAAAAAGACTTGCACATATAACTGTGAAAAATTTAAATTTCATTATTATTCTCTTACTCATATATAGCTAAAGTATATAAAAATTTAAAAAAAAATTGCAAATATTCCAAAAAGATACTAGATCAACCATCTTTAAAATTCCAAAATAAAGAGAATCATTTTTACGCAAAAAAGCCTCTGTTAAAAACAAGGGATTTTTGAGTTAGAAATTTAAACTTAGCTCATTTCATTGTCTACGATTTTGTTCACTTGAATCCAAGGTACGAAAAATATAGCAAAGCAGTGCTTTGCTATATTTTGAGGCACGCAACTTAAATTTTGATCTATTAAAAAACCCACTCAAAATGAGTGGGTTTTCGCATTCAAATCAAATGATTCAAGAAATTAGTTTTTCTCTTTATCAACGATTTTGTTTGCTTGAATCCAAGGCATCATCGCACGAAGTTTGTTACCCGTTACTTCGATACCGTGAGCAGCATTTTGACGACGACGAGCAGTCATAGATGGGTAGTTCAACGCACCTTCTTGAATGAACATCTTCGCATATTCGCCAGATTGAATACGTTTAAGCGCATTACGCATCGCTTCACGAGACTGTTCATTGATGACTTCAGTACCTGTTACATATTCGCCATATTCGGCGTTGTTAGATACTGAGTAGTTCATGTCCGCGATACCGCCTTCGAACATTAAGTCAACGATCAATTTAAGTTCGTGTAGACATTCGAAATACGCCATTTCTGGTGCATAACCCGCTTCAACCAAAGTTTCGAAGCCCATTTTAACTAATTCTACAGCACCACCACAAAGAACTGCTTGCTCACCGAAAAGGTCAGTTTCAGTTTCTTCACGGAAAGAAGTTTCGATGATACCAGTACGGCCACCACCTACGCCTGAAGCGTAAGAAAGTGCAACGTTACGTGCATTACCAGAAGCATCTTGGTGAATCGCGATTAAATCAGGAACACCTGAACCACGTTGGTATTCAGAACGAACGGTATGACCAGGTGCTTTAGGCGCAACCATGATGACGTCTAAGTCTTTACGTGGCACAACTTGGTTATAAAGGATAGAGAAACCATGAGCAAATGCTAAAGTCGCACCTTGCTTGATGTTTGGCTCAATCTCGTCACGGTAAAGTTGAGATTGGAATTCATCCGGAGTCAAAATCATTACTACGTCAGCTTGCGCTACAGCAGCAGCAACTTCAGCAACTTTAAGACCAGAATTTTCAGCTTTTTTCCAAGATGCAGAGTTCGCACGTAAACCTACAGTTACGTCAACGCCTGAATCTTTAAGGTTAAGCGCATGCGCATGACCTTGTGAACCGTAACCAATGATCGCTACTTTTTTAGATTGGATGATTGATAAGTCTGTGTCTTTATCGTAAAAAATTTGCATTGCTGTCTCCGCTAAAATGCTTTTGTTTTCCCTTTCCCCGACCAAGTATTGAATGACTTGGTCAGATTTGCTCAAAGAGCAGGAAGAATTTGTGAATAAAATTTAAATCTATTTTGTCTAATTTTCTTTTTGAGAAAATTAAAGCGTTAAAACTTTTTCGCCACGTGCGATACCAGATACACCCGAACGTACAACTTCAAGAATGGTATTTTCAGCCAAAGCATCAATAAAACCATCAATTTTTTCAGTCGTACCAGCGATTTGAATCGTATATGTTGTAGGAGTTACATCGACAATCTGACCACGGAAAATATCCGCTGTGCGCTTAATTTCACCGCGTGCAGAACCCAATGCTTTAACTTTAATCAGCATCAGTTCACGTTCAATATGTGCACCTTCAGACAAATCAACCACTTTTACCACTTCAACTAACTTGTTTAATTGTTTGGTAATTTGTTCGATTTTGTGATCATCGCCATAAGTGGTCAAGGTTAAACGTGACATCGTCGAATCTTCAGTCGGTGCTACGTTTAGAGTCTCGATATTATAGTTACGTTGAGAAAATAAACCGACCAAACGTGAAAGCGCACCTGCTTCGTTTTCTACAAGTACAGAGATAATGTGTCTCATGCTGTGCGCTCCCCTTTTCCTAACCACATGTCTTGCATAGATTGACCTGCAATCAACATTGGGTATACATGTTCTGAACGATCAACCATCACGTTAATGAATACACATTTATCATTAATCGCCATCGCTTCTGCTAACTTAGACTCAAGTTCATCCGCATGGTCAATTTGAATACCGACGTGACCGTAAGCTTCCATCAATTTTGCAAAGTCAGGTAATGAGTCTACATACGAGCTTGAATGACGACCTTCGTAATTCATATCCTGCCATTGTTTAACCATACCCAGTGCACGGTTATTCAAGCATAGAATTTTTACATTTAAGCCATATTGCTTACACGTAGAAAGCTCTTGGATACACATCTGAATCGATGCTTCACCTGTAATACACACCACTTGTTGATCTGGGAACGCAAGCTTCGCTGCCATTGCATACGGCAAGCCAACACCCATGGTACCTAGACCACCCGAGTTGATCCATTGACGTGGACGTGTATATTTATAATAGTTCGCACCGAACATTTGATGCTGACCGACGTCAGAAGTAATAATCGCTTGGCTATTGGTGATTTTATCCAAAGCCTGAACCACTTGTTGTGGTTTCATACCACCATCCACAGCCGCTTCATAACGTAAGCCATGAACCTTGCGCCATTCATTAATTTGCGACCACCAAGAGGCAATCACGTCTGGATTCGGTTTAGAAACATTCAATTGTTTCAATTGAGCCAACATTTCTTGAAGAACTGGCTCTACCGCACCCACAATTGGAATGTGCGCCATGATGGTTTTTGAAATCGTGGCTGGATCGATATCAATATGAATCACTTTTGCATTGAGACAGAATTTTGCAGGATTATTGGTTACACGGTCATCAAAACGTGCACCGATCGCTAAAATCACGTCTGCATTATGCATCGTCATGTTGGCTTCGTATGTACCATGCATACCCAACATACCGATGAACTGCTCATCATTTCCAGGGAAAGCACCTAAACCCATCAAGGTATTGGTTACTGGATAATTTAAAAGATGTGCAAGCTCAGTCAACAATTCAGAAGCATTCCCTTGAACAACACCACCACCTGTATAAATGACAGGACGTTTAGCGTTAATTAATTCATCAATGGCTTTACGAATTTGACCAGTATGACCGCGATGTGGCGGTTGATACGAACGCATTTTTACTTTTTCTGGATATTCGTATGCAAACTTATCCGTTGGATTCGTTACATCTTTTGGAATATCAACAACAACAGGGCCTGGACGACCTGAAGACGCAATATAGAATGCTTTTTTAATAATTTCTGGAATTTCACTTGCATGACGCACTTGGAAACTATGCTTCACAATTGGACGTGATACACCGACCATATCTGTTTCTTGGAAAGCATCTTCACCAATTAAATGCGACGGCACCTGACCAGACAAAATCACCATTGGGATTGAGTCCATGTAGGCAGTTGCAATAGGTGTCACGGTGTTGGTTGCGCCCGGACCTGAAGTCACGAGAACCACACCTGTTTTACCTGTAACGCGCGAGTAAGCATCCGCCATATGACCAGCAGCTTGCTCATGGCGCACTAAGTAATGATTAATTTTGTCTTGCTTGAATAACGCGTCATAAATATGTAAAACCGCGCCGCCTGGATACCCAAAAACATGTTCAACGCCCTCGTCAGCCAAAGCGCGAACAAGCATTTCACCACCAGATAAAAGTTCCAACGTCTTCACCCTAAATATTATATGCACGAAGTTATGGGAGACATAACTCGAGACTCATTCATTCATTTGTATGCACTGTTATAGCACACATATACATTCGTTTTTGCTGTAATAAAAAAATTTCTGATTCACAACCGTTTGAGTTGTGAGTGCATATTCAACATGTTGGGATAAACATATTTCTGCGATTTCATCTTCTCGGCTTAGAGCAGATGTTATTACAAGCAATGTGTTTCATTCGAAGGGTGATCGAACAAAACATATAAAACTAGAGCAGCATTTTTAGTTATTTATAGGACTAAAGTCAAGGTTTGATGTGTGCTTTTTATTGTTTATTTACCAAGCGGGCGAATTTCAAACTATAACTTTTTCTTGTATCATTTATAAATAATAATTCAATCACTTATAAGATTATAAATTTCAAAAGGAAATCTTTTAACCTCATACTTTTCGATTAAAATTAAGACAAAATATCCAAATTTCCAGTAACAGGATATAATGTTTTAAAAATTTAAATACAACGATTCATTTTGAATGTAATTGGGAATTAGGTACACGGTATGAACAATAAAAAATTGATGCAAAAATCTGTTTTACTTGGGGCAACTTTGAGTCTGCTGTGTTCAGCACCATCACTTAGCTTTGCAAAAGAATATTACAAATGGGTAGATAGCAAAGGGACGACACATTACACAACCACGCCCCCACCTAAATCAAGTAAAAGCCGTGGCAAGATTGATACCTATGGTTATCGCACATCAACACCAACAACGTCTAACGCACAGCAAAATTCATCGAACACAAGTTCAACGAATACTGCTCCGACTTCAAATCCAGTGCAAGCACCACCAACTTCAAATAGCACGCAACCTCAAACGATGGATTCACAACAACGTGATGCCAATGCTGCACTACAAAATGGTGCTGTGGAACGTGCAGAGTTGCGTTAATTCAAAAAGTCTATTTAGTGAATTAATTTTTGCAAAGAATGCATCGCGCAAAATTCACTTTTAGGTGCATTTTGCGCTATGCTGTGCAACAAACTTTTTGACCGTAATTCACTAATACGTTTATGACTACTCACATTGATTCCGAATATCAAGCAAGTGCGATTGAGCCTCAAGTCCAACAAGACTGGGAATCTCGCAAAGCCTTTAAAGTTGCCGACACTGTAGAAGGTCCACGTCGTTATATCCTCTCGATGTTCCCTTACCCAAGCGGTAAACTGCATATGGGTCATGTGCGTAACTATACGATTGGTGACGTGATCAGTCGTTTTCATACACTCAAAGGTGAAACTGTGCTTCAACCAATGGGTTGGGATGCGTTTGGTTTACCTGCGGAAAATGCTGCAATTGCCCATCAAGTTGCGCCGGCAAAATGGACATTTGAAAACATTGCATACATGCGTGATCAACTTAAAAAATTAGGTTTGGCTGTCGATTGGGATCGTGAGTTCGCAACTTGCACACCAGAATACTATCGCTGGGAACAATGGTTATTTGTTCAACTTTATAAAAAAGGTCTGATCTACCGTAAACTTTCAACCGTGAACTGGGATCCTGTAGACCAAACTGTTTTAGCAAACGAACAAGTTGAAAATGGTCGCGGTTGGCGTTCTGGCGCATTGGTAGAAAAACGTGATATTCCAATGTATTACTTCCGTATCACGGATTATGCCCAAGAATTACTGGATGATTTAGACACGCTGAAAGACGGTTGGCCACAACAAGTTCTCACCATGCAACGTAACTGGATTGGTCGCTCACAAGGGATGGAGATTACCTTCCCTTCAGCGAATACCGACGTATATGCAGATGGTTTAACTGTATTTACCACACGTGCTGACACTTTAATGGGTGTGACGTATGTTGCTGTTGCAGCAGAACACCCAATGGCGCTGAAAGCGGCTGCTCTCCAATCAGAAGCAGGCAATCCTGAACTTGCTGCCTTTATTGAAGAGTGCCGTATGGGTTCAGTTGCTGAAGCTGATCTTGCGACTGCCGAGAAAAAAGGCATGGCAACAGGTCTTTCAGTTAAGCACCCTGTGACTGATGAAGAATTACCTGTTTGGATTGCAAACTATGTTCTTATGTCTTACGGCTCTGGCGCTGTCATGGCTGTTCCTGCTCATGACGAACGTGACTTTGAGTTTGCCAACAAATTCGGCTTAACCATCAAACAAGTCATTGATGCTAAAGGCGCAGATGACAGTGATTTTGACGCGACAGCTTGGCAAGAATGGTACGGCTCAAAAGAAGGCAAACTGGTAAATTCAGGCGAATTTGATGGTTTAGATTTACAAGGTGCATACGATGCTTTCCTTGCGAAACTAGAACCGACTGAACTTGCGAACACTAAAGTTCAATTCCGTTTACGTGACTGGGGTGTTTCTCGTCAGCGTTATTGGGGTTGTCCAATTCCAATGATTAACTGTCCAACATGTGGTCAAGTACCCGTGCCAGAAGACCAACTTCCAGTTGTACTTCCAACGGATGTGGTTCCAGATGGATCAGGCAATCCACTGAATAAAATGCCTGAGTTCTACGAAACTTCATGTCCAAGCTGTGGTGGCGATGCACGTCGTGAAACCGATACGCTAGATACTTTTGTAGAATCTTCCTGGTATTACGCACGTTATGCATCTCCAGATTTTACTGGCGGTATGGTTGATCCTGCTGCGGGTCAAACGTGGTTACCTGTAAACCAATATATTGGTGGTGTTGAACACGCCATTCTACATTTACTTTATGCACGTTTCTTCCACAAACTCATGCGTGATGAAGGCGTGGTACAAGGTAACGAACCATTCACTAACCTTCTGACCCAAGGCATGGTGCTTGCTGATACCTATTACCGTGAAGCGGAATCAGGCAAGAAAACCTGGTTTAACCCTGCCGACATCGAACTTGAGCGTGACGAGAAAGGTCGTGTGCTTTCTGCTAAATACAAACAAGATGGTCAAGATGTTGTGGTTGGCGGTCAAGAAAAAATGTCGAAATCGAAAAATAACGGTATCGACCCGCAATCGATTATTGATCAATACGGCGCAGATACTGCCCGTGTATTTATGATGTTTGCTGCACCACCTGATCAATCACTTGAATGGTCTGATGCGGGGGTTGAAGGCGCTAACCGTTTCTTAAAACGTGTATGGCGTTTGGCGACTGGTTTCCTTGAAAAAGGCAATAATGCATCAACCATCGACAAAGCTGCACTTTCAACCGCTGCACAAGACCTCCGTCGTAAAACGCACGAAACCATCCAAAAAGTGGGTGATGACATCGAACGTCGTCATGCATTTAACACGGCTATTGCCGCGATGATGGAACTCTTAAACGCAAACAATAAGTTTGAAGCCAAAGATGACAATGACGTTGCCGTAGCACGTGAGTCTATTACGACGCTTCTGACTTTACTTGCCCCATTTGCACCACATTTAAGCCAAACATTATTGGCTGAATTTGGGATCGAATTGGAAAAAGTATTGTTCCCAGTGGTGGATGAATCTGCCTTAACACGTAACACCCAAACCATTGTGGTTCAAGTCAACGGTAAGCTTCGTGGCAAATTAGAAGTGTCGGTGGATATTTCTAAAGATGATATCTTGGCGCTTGCAAAGGCATTGCCTGAAGTACAACAGTTCTTAACAGGTCCAACCAAGAAAGAAATTGTGGTTCCGAATAAACTCGTGAATTTAGTGGTTTAATTCTTTATAGCACCTTCTCCCTCTGGGAGAAGGTTGGGATGAGGGTTATTAAATAAATAAACCTCTCCCTAACCCTCTCCTAAAAGGATAGGGAATGCTTGAAGATAAATCCCTCCAAACCTCCCTTCACTAAAGGGAGGCTTAAAAAACACAAAGCCCGTTGCCAGCCAACGGGCTTTGCACATACAATCGAACATATCATTGATCTTCCTTATCTTGAGGAATATACACAGAGGATTACGCATGCATTTGGTCAAACGTTTAGCAGCAGTTGTTTTAACTTTGGGCTTAGGTGCAGGCTTAGTCGGCTGTGATTTTCATTTAAAAGGAACCAACCCAATGGCAACCCCATTGGTCTATACCAAACTAGAATTAATCCTGCCTGAAAATACTCAAGATTTAGAAAAGAAACTGAGCGCGTATTTATCAGCAACTGGCGTTCAATTGAGTAATGCCAATGATGCCTATGTCTTACGTGTGCTCGATTACAAGCCTGTACGTCATGAGCTCAAAGGAAGTCTAATTGAAGTCCTATTGCGTTTAAGCGTGACCTTTCAAATTGAAGATCGCCAAGGTAATCCGATTACAGAACCACGTACATTAACAGCATATCGTAGCTACCAATATAATGTTGCAACGGTGAACACCGATGATCAACAGTATCGTTATTTAAGCCAAATTTTAATTGATGACGTTGCACAGCAGATGTCACGTCAAATTTCGGCGAATCGTTTACCTAAAGCACAGGTCAATGTTCAACTCCCTATTCAGCAAGACGTTCAGCTGAATCAACCACAAAATTAATGAATCACTAAAACCATGAAGATAGATTACCTCCAAGCGTTAAAACGCGTTGATGAAGCTCGCGGTGCTTGGATTCTGCATGGGCAAGAACCGCTTCTCGAACAAAATTTGATTGATGCATTTCGTCAGAGTTGGACGAAACAAGATATTGAACGTCAGCGTTACGATATTGCTTCAGTCAGTGATTGGAAAAATGTCTTTAATGCCTTAAATAGTCTGTCTTTATTTTCTCAAAATTTAGCAGTTGAAGTGCATGGCAACATCAAACCTGATGCCAACACCCTCAAATTACTGAAAAGTTATATTCAACATAATGAACACAATTTACTTGTGATCATAATGCCCAAACAAGACAGTGCCAGTTTGAAATCTGCTTTTTTCCAAACGGTAGAAGCCAACGGCGTTGTTGTCGCTTTAACGGCAAATTATCCGCAAGAGCGCCAAAAAGTTTTAAGCTTTGAAGCCGATAAACTGGGGATACAACTGGATCGTGATGCATGGGTTTGGCTTGAACAACATCATGAGCACAACCTCCTTGCTGCAAAAAATAGCTTGATGCGTGTGGCTGACACATTTCCCAATGAAGCTCAAATTCAAGTCAATCATCTTGTTGAATGCTTGCAGGATCAATCGCGCTACAGCACTTTTGATCTGAGTGATTCAATGCTTGCAGGTCATTTGGCACAGTCGATTAAAACATTTCAGTATCTGATTGAATCTGGTGAAGCACCAAGTTTAATTCTTTGGACAATCAGTAAAGAAATGCGTTTACTCATGCAATTGTATGAGCAACCTCAAAATGCCTTACAACTCGGTATTTGGAAAACCAAAGTCAGTCAATATCAGCAAGCCTTACGTCGTTTAAATCCCCAACAATTTTTGACTTGGCCACTCCTTCTGCTTCGCATTGATTCTGCGATTAAAGGCAAAAGCCAAGAAAACCCCGAACATTTAATCCAGCAATGTATCGCTGAAGTCTGTGGTCGCACTCTATTCGTTCATTAATTAAAGCGATTTCAGATCATATTTTAAGACTCTATTTATTAATAATAATTATCATTTTCAATAATTTAAAATATTCACGCTTTCTCCTTATTTCACCTTTATAATTCGCATAATTTTCAAATTCTATTGACTACTATGCCAAAAATAAAATTAAGCAAACTGATTATCATTGCTGTCGTTGCGATTGCAATTGCGGCGACTGCTTGGTATTTCTTCAAGCCTGAGCCGGAGAAAAGTCAATTTATTACTGCTGAGGTGACGCGTGGTGATATTGAAAACTCAGTGCTTGCAACAGGTGTCCTTGAAGCGACCAAAATGGTCAGCGTCGGTTCACAGGTGTCCGGTCAAGTCAAAAAAATGTATGTGCAACTGGGTGATCAGGTTAAACAAGGTCAACTGATCGCGCAAATTGATTCTATCCGTCAAGAGAATGAACTCAAAACTGTAGAAGCCAATATTAAAAATCAACAAGCTCAATTGGCAACACGTCAAGCCAATCTGGCTAAAGTTGAGGCTGAATATAACCGTCAAAAAGCCATGTATGCTCAAGATGCAACGTCTCGTGCTGAACTAGAATCTGCACTTGCAAGCTTTAAAACAGCGCAATCAGACATCACTGCCGTGAATGCACAAATTGAACAATCTCGTTTAACGCTTTCAACTGCGAAAGAAGACTTGGGTTACACCCAAATTGTTGCACCGATGGATGGAACGATTGTTGCAATCGTGACTGAAGAAGGTCAAACGGTCAATGCGAATCAAAGTGCACCGACCATCGTCAAACTGGCAAAGTTGGACACCATGACCGTGAAATCTGAAATTTCAGAAGCCGATGTTATGAAAGTTCAAGAAGGTCAAAAAGTATACTTCACCACTTTAGGCAACAACGAGAAAAAGCATTACGCAACGCTTCGTCAAGTTGAACCTGCACCTAATTCAATCAATACTGAATCAAATGCCAATACATCTTCTACAAGCTCAGCGGTGTACTACAATGCTTTGTTTGATGTCCCCAATGAAGATGGCAAACTGCGTATTGATATGACGGCGCAAGTCTTCATTATTTTAGATGAAGCAAAAAATGTACTCACCATTCCCGCATCAGCTGTTCAAGCTTCAAATCGTCCACAGCGTCAACGCGCTCAAAAATCGACCCCTGAAGCAGGTGCTGAACCACCTCGTGGTGAACGTAACCGTGAAGGCAATGCCAATAATCCAAACCGCCCTGCTCGTTTAGAGCTGACTGCTGAAGAACGTCAGTTGATTGATCAAGGCAAGGCGTCGATCGGTATGGTTCGCGTATTGCAAGCAGATGGTTCTGCAAAACCTCAGTCTGTGTTGATCGGTTTAAATAACCGTGTGACCGCTGAAGTGATTCGTGGTTTGAAGCAAGGCGATAAAGTTGTGATTGCTGATGGTGCTGACTCATCGAATGATGCTGCGAAACGCGGTGCCCGTGGTGGCGCTGGTCCAATGAGAATGTAATCATGGATCAAAACAAGCAACCCTTACTCGAAGTTAAAAACCTGACCCGTGAATTCCCTGCTGGGGAAAGCACGGTACAGATTTTAAAAGGGGTAAATCTCGAAATTTATCCCGGTGAACTGGTGGCGATTGTCGGTCAATCTGGTTCAGGTAAATCCACGCTGATGAACATTTTGGGCTGTCTCGATCAGCCCACAGCAGGCAGTTATAAGGTTCAAGGACGTGAAACGCGCGAGTTAGAAGCCGATGAACTGGCTGAACTGCGTCGTGAATATTTTGGTTTTATTTTCCAGCGCTATCATTTATTGGGTGATCTGAATGCCGCAGGTAACGTTGAAGTCCCTGCCATTTATGCAGGTGCTGATTCGTCTGAACGTCATCAACGCTCAGTTCAGTTACTCACAGATTTGGGATTAAGCGATAAAACCCAAAACCGTCCAAGTCAGCTTTCTGGTGGTCAGCAACAACGTGTGTCAATTGCGCGTGCATTGATGAACGGTGGCGATGTGATTCTTGCCGATGAACCCACAGGTGCACTGGATAAGAATAGTGGTATTGAAGTGATGCGTATTTTGCGTGAGCTGAATGCCAAAGGTCACACCATTATTCTGGTCACGCATGATCACAATGTCGCTAAAAATGCCACACGTATTATTGAAATCTCGGATGGAAATATTATTTCCGATGAGCCGAATATACCCGTTAATGATGATGAACCTCTAGAGAAACACACTTTAGTTCGCCCTGAACAAAAGAAAATTTCATCATGGCGTTCTGCTATGGATCGCTTAGGTGAAGCATTCCGCATGGCGATCTTGGCCATGAATGCACACCGTATGCGTACCTTCTTAACCATGCTCGGGATCATTATTGGTATTGCCTCGGTGGTATCGGTAGTTGCGCTCGGGAATGGTTCACAAAAGCAGATTTTAGAGAATATTAGCAGTCTTGGCACCAATACCATTACCGTTTATCAAGGACGAGGTTTTGGTGACAACTCTCGATCCTCACAAAGCAAAACCTTAATTCCTGCCGATGCTGATGCCTTAGCAGAACAACCTTATGTCGACGGGGTCAGCCCATCGGTGAACTCCAGTGTGACAGGTCGCTTTAAGGATATCGAAGCTTCAACCACAGTGAATGGCGTGAGTGAAGATTTCTTCTATGTCAAAGGTCTCAACTTTCAATCAGGACAGCCTTTTGACAAACAAAGTATCAATGAACAAGCACAAGATGTGGTCATTGATGACAACACCAAGAAGACCTTTTTTGCTGATGGTTCAAATCCTGTCGGTCAAGTGATCTTACTTGGAAGTGTGCCGAGCCGTATTATTGGGGTCATTGAACCGCAAAAAAGCGCGATGGGCAATGCAGACAGTCTCAATGTCTACTTACCTTACTCCACTGTCATGAGCCGGATGTTGGGTCAATCCAATGTCCGTAGCATTATTGTCCGCATTAAAGATGAATACCCAAGTGCTGCCGCTGAAAATGCCATTTTGAATTTATTGGTACAGCGTCATGGTGCGCAAGATGTGTTTACGCAAAACTCTGACAGTATCCGTGAAACGATTCAACAAACCACACAAACCATGACTTTATTGGTTTCTGCTATTGCTGTGATTTCATTGGTGGTCGGTGGTATTGGAGTGATGAATATCATGCTGGTATCTGTGACTGAACGTACACAGGAAATCGGGGTGCGTATGGCGGTCGGTGCGCGTCAAAGTGACATTTTGCAACAGTTCCTGATTGAAGCCGTATTAGTTTGTATTTTAGGCGGGATATTAGGCGTGTTACTGTCACTTGGAATTGGACAATTGATTAGTCATTTTGCCGGCGGAACATTCCAAATGGCGTATTCAACGACATCCATTATTGCCGCTTTCGTATGTTCAAGCTTGATTGGTATCGTGTTCGGATTCATTCCTGCGCGTAACGCAGCTCGACTCAATCCTGTTGATGCACTTTCAAGAGAATAAGGAAAAGAATATGCTATTAAATTTAACCAAACTCACGACTGCCCTAATTCTTACGAGCTCATTGGTAGGTTGTGCTGCAATCGTCAAATCACCGTATCAAGTACCGACCGTTGATATTCCACAGGGATTTCAAAACAGTCAGCAAATGAGTCAGCAAGTCCATCAGCAGGCTTTTCATGACCAATGGTGGACGTTATTTGGTGATGCACAGCTCAATCAATTGGTTAATCAAGTGATTGCACGTAATACCGATTTGGCTGTGGCAGGGATTAACCTGCAACAAGCACGCATTCAAGCCAAACAGTCTGAAAGCCAGCAAGGTATACGTATTGGCAATGCAGGGGCATCTGTCGGTCATCGCTTTAGCTTAGATGGCGATGGTGATTCATCCAATGGGATTTCGCTGAACTATCCAGGCTTAAGCTATGAGCTGGATTTGTTCGGTAAATTAGCAAATCAAACTGAAGCTTCGCGTTGGGAAGCGCTGGCTACAGAGCAAGACCTTCAAGCCACTGCGCAAAGCTTGATTGCAACGACGACACAATTGTATTGGCAGTTAGGTTATTTAAATGAACGCTTGTCTGTGGCACAACAGAACTTGGCCAGCACCCAAAAAACTTATGAATTAGTCAGAACTCAGTATCGTGCTGGAGCTGTCTCTGGACTCGATTTGACTTCAGCTGAACAAGCCGTACAAAGTCAAAAAGCCACTTTAAGTCAGATTGAACAGCAAAAAGTAGAAACACGTACAGCACTCGCTGTGTTACTCAATCAACCTGTGCAACAGCTGAATATTACTGAACCGCAACGTTTACCTCGTTCTGCCCTGCCACAGATTCAGTCGGGCTTACCTGCTGAATTGTTATCGCGTCGTCCTGACTTACAAGCGGCTGAGTTACGCTTACGTAAAGCACTATCAAATAAGGATGCCAATAAAGCCAGCTATTACCCTTCAATTAGCTTAACAGGAAGTTTAACGACAGGAGGCGCGAGTACTTCGCTCAGTAATGTGCTGTCTAATCCTGCTGCGATATTGGGTGCTGGGCTGACGTTACCATTCTTGCAATGGAATGACATGAAACGTGATTTGCGTGTCAATGAACTTGAGTATGAAAAGTCAATTATTCAATATCGTCAGACGATGTATAAAGCATTTGCTGATGTTGAAAATGCATTATCGGCACGCAACGAAATTGATAAGCAAGTGGCACTACAGGAGCGTAATGTTCAACTGGCTGAGAAAACAGAACAACTCACTCAAGTGCGTTATAAAAATGGTGCTGTGGCGTTAAAGAATCTGATCGATGCGCAACGTACGACACGTGAGGCTCGTTTAAGTTTAGTTCAGACTAAACAAAGCCAATACAATGCTTATGTGACGTTATTGCAAGCTTTGGGTGGTAGTCCGATTCAGCAGTTGCCTTGATTTAATTTAAAAAAGCCCGAAAGGGCTTTTCAAAAAAATTTAATGTTTAATAATATTTAAAAACAATAAAAGTCTCGATGACAAGTTAAAACTTTTATCTCACCCCAATTATAAAAAAGTCACACTTGTTTAGTTTTTTCAGGAGAATTATTCAATTCTCGCTTAAAATCTTCCCTTAGTTTTAATCTATCCTTTTTTTGATTAAAACTTTGGTAGTCTTACACTAAGCCGGAAACTTTCTATTTATGAGGAATGTATAATCAAGTTTAAACGAATACTGAACATGTAATGAGTTAGTTATAGCATTACAATCATGAAAGACCACACCACACTAAAAAAGGAAAGTCATCTCTAGTGGCTGTTTAACCTCTACATTTAACTGCGGTTATTTATGGGCGGTACACCCCAGCAGCTAATAAATCTTGATGTTTATCACAATAAATTTCGTGATACCAAGTATAATGCATTTCATTATTAATATGCTCTGACACCCAATTAGGTTGGTTTAACAACAAATCAGGACTCACCCTTTCTTTTAAAAAAACAAACCGACTATTTTTTTGGGGCCAGTTCGGTGTTTCATTGTAATCCTTCACATAGTTCCCAACTTTTAACTCTGCTTCAATTATCTTTATCAAACACTCACAAATCTTCATAACATTTATTTCATTTTTTTGAGTTGTGTTGTCTATATATGAAACAAATTTTCATAATTTTAAATGAATGCTAATCAAAAGCTTTAAAATTATGAAATTCTTATGCAACAATCATCTTTAATGCTAAAAATCCATAGCCATTGTAATATCACCTTGCCTTGGGTCATAAGAAAATGTTATCCGCCCCCATACATGTTTACTTTCAATTAAAAAAATTTTTGCAGGATGTTCAATTAAAAAATCATCATTTTTAAGAAAATACTTTTTCTTAAATCTTTTTAAAATTTTGGAATTCAATAAATTATCTTCAAAAAACTCAGGTGTTTTGAATAAAATAAAAACTGTATTACTTCTTTTTGAAATTAATAGTTCAATTTCATCACTTAGATACTTTAAATTATTTTGTTTAAATTTATAACTTTCACTTCGCTCATCAAATAAAAATACAGGTAAAAGACTTGAATTAAAGTTCAACTCATCTTTATTGATTAAAATCTTTTTGCTGTCTAAAACAACTCTACAATCCATGATTACCTCTCATACTTAATATTCATTGATGACTTGAGATTCTTTTTGTCAATATTTTCAATAAAATACTGTGTACCACCACCAGCACCTAAATGCCAATTTTCTTTAGATTTACCTCTTGCCATACATGTATCTTTTGTAACAACAAATGCATGTAATTCTGTCCTCATATTTCTTGCTTCCTCACTCTCCCAATTTCCTTTGTGAGCAACTTGCACAGCATCATTATAACCTCTTGCTGTCTTGGCTTTAAGAACATCGCTAGACTTTGCTAAATAATTACCAGGAGCTGGACCATGAGGATAAAGTGTATAAAGAACAGTCCCCTTCTTTACCACAACATTTTCATAACTATCTACACCGTAATATGGAGTAGACCCTTGCCAAGATTGAGCTGTTTTTGTTGGATCTTTACCAGCACAAACATCCTTTGGACAAGGCTGCTTTTTCTGAGCAGTCCCCTTATTTGTACTACCCGTTTTACCCTTAGACTTATTTAACCCTCGTGGATCTACCCACTCCACAGGATTCGGTGCATAAGCATAGACATTATGACCACCTAAAAGCCCAATAGGGTCTTTACTTATGAACCGCCCTACATTCGGAGCATAATAACGGTGACGGTTATAATGTAACCCTGTTTCTTCATCAAAATATTGACCTTGAAAACGAATGTTGTTGGTCAAAATTTCTGAGTTTTCAAAGAAGTCAGCTTTCTGTTTTACTTGATCATCTAATACAAGCTCACCCCAAGCCTTATATTGCGCTTTCCAGACAATTTGCCCTGCATGGTTACTCAACTCTTGTGGCGTACCCAAATGATCACAATGATAGAAACATACTTCATCAAAGCCTTGAGTTGGAATTGACTTTTTCCACAAAGGGTCTTTATGGAACTCATACTTTCCTGGCCAGATTGGAGTGTCATGTAAAGTAATTGTATTTTTATAAATTGCTTGAATAAGGGGGATAAAACTATCCTTCTCATAAATATAGTGTTTGGTCATATGCTCATTTGACTCATATGCCAAAGTATCACCATCCCAGCCATAAATAATATGCTGTTCATCCCCTGTTTGATGATGTTTACTTACTTTACTGATACGACGTCCCATCGCATCATAACGATATTCAGCGGTATATTCGTTATTCCGACTACGACTTAAACGACCAAGAACATCCCACGCTAAGTGTAAATCTCCTTTAGAAGATTTCTGCAGAACCAACTGTCCATAAGCATCATATTGATATTGCTGATCTAAATATTCTCTAACGACATTATTCACCAAACAATTATATCCAGAAGTTTTATTCTCCCGATTATCATTCGGTTGCTCTAATGTTGTAGTAGAACGGTAAGGATCTAGTAAATTACTCGCAGGATCAAAGCTAAATTTTTCTTTGCCAAGTTTACTGGTTGCTTCGAGTAAGCGTCCCAATGGATCGTACTTATAATTGATTTCTCCTCGTCGTGTATCTTGAATTTGTATAAGTTGTCCTGACTTATCATATTGATAAACGCGAGATAAAAGCTTCAGTGTTTCATCAATTGCATTTTGTTCTTTTTGTACTGAGTGAGATGTGTAACCATTTTCATGACCATGTAACACTATCTGCTCACCCAATCGACCCAACTCATCATAAACTTCAATTTGACTGAGGCCATTTGCATAATGACGAACTGTCTCACGGTGTAAATCATCTCGTTCGAAACTAACTACGTCTTCTCCGTTTAAACTCAATCCATATACATGCCCAGTACCATAAGTAAGCCATTGCATTTCTTGACTATCTGGTCGTATCGTTTTAATACGATCATCAATTTCATCATAGCAGTGTTTCCAAACCGCCGTTTTATTATTTTTATTATCTTGAATGTGTTCTCGTACAAGATTACCTACAGCGTCATAAATCCATTCAATTCGAGCTTCATCGTTTTTAGCTAAAATAATCTGACCATGACTATTGTATGCAAATGATTCCTCTAATGTGTTTTCCAAATCTTGATTTTGATGACCATAGCCTGTGATACGCTCCTGTAAACGTCCCATACTATCCATCACAAAATGCTGTATTCGATCTTTCGAATTTAGATTCGACGATGAATTTAGACCATAATTCATTGCAACCTCTATGCTGGTTTGAAGTTCACCATTCATTTCATTATATTCATAAATGGTTTCTTTACCGTCAAAGTCTATTTCTTTTGTTAAACGTCCAACAACATCGTAGAAAAACTCAAAAGTGGCACCATTTTCATTTGTAAGTCGTTTTAAACGGTTTAACTTATCCCACTGATATTTCAGCTTATAACCAAGTGGATCTGTACGTTCTGATATAAAACCTGCTAAATCATATTTATAACGAGTTTGTTTTCCTGTTGTATCGATATGAACCAGTAAACGCCCTTCATCATCATGAATAAAATGCTCTTCCAAACCGTCAGCATATTTAATTTTTTCTAATTGTCCAAAAGCATTGAGTGGTAGATTTTTGCTTAATGGATTTCTTTTTTCTGTCGTGAAATCACTATAAAAATATTCAACTTTACTCTTTAATGCATTTTCTACAGTAACAGTACGTCCCCGTAAATCATATTCCCATTTGGTTTCTTTACCAGAACAATCTGTATAACTAACTAGATTTCCTTGATCATCATATTTAAGTGTCTTTGTCCCACCCTTTGCATCAATAATCTGAGTAGGCAATCCCATTGCATTATAACTATACTTAGTTTCTCTTTTTAACGGATCAATCTCTTTGATTATATTACCTTTTGCATCGTATTCTTTAAACCATCGACCTTGTTCTGCATCTACCATGCCGATCATTTGGTCTTTTTCATCATAAGCATAATGGATCGTTGAACCATCAGGTTGTGTAATGCAGGTCAGATTACCATTATCATCAAAATCATATTCCGTTATAGATGCATCTGTATCAATGTGGCGGACTATACGAAAGCACTCATCTCTGAAAAACCACTCTTCTAATCCGTCTGGATATACTATTCGATATGTATATCCATCAATATCAAAATAATATTCAGTTTCGTTACCATATGCATCTATAACATAGGTCAAACGAATATTTTCATCCCATTCTAAATGAACTTCCGAGCTTCCATCATCCGCCCACTCATGAAAGGCTTTTGATGTCGGTTCAATGCCATCATATTCAAGATTAATGCCACGTCCTGTTAAATCTGTATAACGGGTAAGCAAATGATGGTCATATTCATACTCATATTGAGATGCATTTTCGGTTATAGCTCCAATTAAATTACCTTTTACATCATAAGTATAACTCGCTAAAGGACGTTTTAACGATCCATTTTCAATTGACCATACGTCCTCTACTTTACCATTCGAATTAACTTTAAATCCAATGTGCAGTAATACTTGGTCTTCATGTTTAATAACAATGTCAGAAATAAATGATTTGCTTTCAATAAAGTGATCATATCTAACTGCAGCCGTCATTCCATTTTTATATTCAATAACAGACAATCGATAACTATCTTCTTCTTTTTCAAAATAATGTTTTTCATCTGTTCCATAGGAAATCATTTGAACAGTATCTGAAATTACACTGTAGTAAAAACCTTCTTGTTGATCATGAATACTTTCACCTATTTTGAGTTGAGCAAGTTCAATAGGTCTAGCATCTGCACCAATAAATTGAAGTCCTTTAAGTATTTTTACATATCCTTCTTTATTTTCTTCTGATTCAATATATTCCGTTTTAGGAATAATTTGAGTACTAAATGGCGTAATCCAACGCGCACCAAATACACCATTATTTAGCTGATATAAATTAGAAGCATAGGTTCTAGATAATACAAAACTTGATAATGCAAACTCAAAAGCATCTACATGTGTTAAAAACTCAGTACCTAATGCATAAGTGATATTTTTCTTTGTCCCACTTGTTTTTTTACTATTTTTGCTCGCTGCACCTTTAGTATTTAACTCGCAGTTATCATTAGGATTATTTTTTGCCTTCGCTTGGTTTTGAGTAGATTCAAGTTCACCGTTCGGTCTTTTTTTGTCCTTCTGTGTGGCTTGATTTGGTTTTATTGAGGCAGTTTTTCTACCATTTTTTAATTTATGCTTTTTTGCAGCTAAGCTAAGTTTATTAAGTAACCAAGAAAAACTCATTGCGACGCTAGGGTCTGCAAGTGGAGCAAGCTTATCCGGTACAGCATTACTAAAGTTTCTAAACTTACCTATCTGTTTGTTCAAATTTGCTTTCGTCGGTGCACTTAAGAATTTAGTTGCAGCTCCACCGACAGTATTTACATAAGTTTTTAGACCAACATCTCTAACATTTAATAAGAGATTAAGTCCATTATCTAAAGTCTTAGAAGGATCACGTAAAATATTAGAATTGGCTAGTTTTTTATAATTCGCCTTAGCTTTATTCACATCTTTAGTTGTATTGAATAATTGACCAGAAACAATTTTACTCAGTCCATTTGCAAAATTATTCCCAACTTCTTTTCCTTTTGCACCACAGTTATTGACTGTTTTTTTAACAAGAGGTTGAAAGTTATCAGCAAATTTATCTAATTCGCCAGCAACTTTCTCATTTACACTCAGTGTTAATAATTCAACTACAGTCCCAGAAATATCTTTTTTAAAATTTTGGGATTTTAATAATTTTAGTGCTGGTCTGAGCGCTGTTCTTGATGCAGCCAATCCTGGAGGTAATGGAATGACACCGACTAAATCTATACCTAAATTCAACCAATCAGGAAATCCAGGATTCGCTTTCTTATTTATATCTATGACATCATAAACAACGTCAGTTAACGCAATAATATTAGCTACAATCGGTAGTGAGCCTGCAACGGTTTTTAAAGTTTCTAAATCAACTACACCGCCAGTATTATCTATCAACCATTTATTAATTTTAGCCGTACCAGCTTTGACATCAGCCATTTTTATTGTATTTATTGGCGCAACCGCTGATTTCCCAGTTCCAGATCTAACACTTGCTTTTTGTGCAGGTCTTTTTTGAACTGATTTAGAAGATGTAGTTTTAGGTGCAATGCCCATTTATTTTTTCTCTAATTAGGTTTATACGTAAAATTCATACTATTTTTTATATTTGATGAATTCATTGATAATCTATTGATGTTATCAACACTTTTCAAAGGGTTGTCCGACACTGGAAGCTTAACTTGTCCATTTATTCCTTGAATCAAATTCTTATCAAGGCTATCGGCTAACAAATGATTTACTTGATCAGTCAAATTAGATTGAAGATTAGACAATAAAACATTCCCCCCACTTTCTTTTATTTGCTTTGCAGTATCTATCGTCTTCATTATTAAAGCAGGGTCAGTTTGTATTTTTGCCAACGTATCCTTTGCACTATTAATTGCCCTATTAAGTAATGACTCAGTTTTACGCTTTATTTCATTTGCGTCAGCATCATTCTCGTTCGGCCACATTGGAGGACGTTTAAAATCACTCGATTCATCCCATGGGTTTCTTTCATCATCATCAAATACAATTTTTGCAGCCCCAGTAGCTAAACCAGATATTCGTACAAAGCCTTTTTCATCTAATTTACCCTTAAACTGCTTACCCAGAATATCAGTAACTGTGTAACCACCTTGCTTAACAAATTCTCCGTGCGAATAATCATGCAAGAGTTCTAATATACCTTGACCCATTTTAGGTGGAGGAGGCAAACTCGACGTAAAATTTTTACTTGCCCCACTAGTAAACTTATGCTGCCCAGCTTTCACCTCAAACTTACCACCAGTCGTTGGAAATATTCCTGAGGCATTAATTTTGATTTGCGAACCACCCGCAGTTAAATTAATCTCCTTCGGACTAGTGATATAAACGGTATCTTCCGTCGATATAATCTGAATGCCTTTACGCGCAATTAAATCTAGTGCATCACCCTGCGCCTGTATCTGAATCTTACCCTTACCTGCATATAGCCTTGCGCCTTCTTGCGCAGCAAATAGACTGATCTTTTGACTTGCATGAGCAATGAGTGATTTTTGCGTACTTATATTTATACTATCGCCAGCACTGTGGCTGATCTGGCCATCTGCTGAGATATGAATGTCTTCATTAGAACTTACAGCAATCGAATTTGGTGAAGCTAAGACCATAACAGCAGATTTGAATGCATCGGCTTTCGCTTGATCTTCCTTGGCTAAGGTTTCGATAAAACTTTGAATATTTTCTAAAACTTCAAGCGGATCCGTCTGCTGGTTCTTCGCCACTTCACTTAAGGCTTTTGAGTTGTTTAAGCTACTTTCAAGCTGACTCTTGGCTTCGTTGGCATCCAAATGATGGCCACTGGCTTGACCTTGGGCGTGTGTGCTTAGCAATAAACCTTGCCCTGCTCTTAATGCGCCCCACTGATCGGTTCTCAGCTCAAAACCTTCTCCGCGTCCATCACTGGTCTCTGCTTCTTTGGGATGACTTAAGTTACCGAGGTTCAGCTGGCTGGCCCCATGGCTGTTTTGGAGTTGGGTGCTGATTTGCCCTGTGCTGTCATCAAAGCGCAGTTGTCCATAGCCTGCACCCCCGACTTCTTTGGAACGGATTCCTGCCAGCTTCTTAGTGTCTGGCAGTTGCCCTTTGATATCGAATTTGGTTGGGCTGCGTTGTGCTTCGTGAATTCGTCCCACCACAAAGGGTCGGTCGATGTTGCCATCAAAGAAGTCAATCACCACAATTTCGTTAATGCGGGGGAGGAAGCGTGCCCCATAGCCTTCGCCTGCCCATGGGGTCAGGACATCGACCCAGGCTGAATCGGTGTCGTTGTTGTTTGAGCCTGCCCCACCATCGGCTTGGTTGTCCTCGAAGCGTGAGAATAGGAAGCGGACTTTGATGCGTCCCCATTCATCCACATGGATTTCTTCGCCACTCGGTCCCACTACTTTGGCGCGTTGTGGGTGGGCTGCTGGGCGGTGTTGCAGTGGGTTGTATTCTGGTACTGTTGGGATGTTGCGTCGTTGCAAGATCAGGCTGTTGCCTTGGCGTTCTTCTTGGTGATGTTCGCGTTTGAAGTTGCTGTTCCAATTGCTTTGTTTGATCAGTTGATTGATTTGATCAGTCAGGTCTTTGGGTAGGTTGTTCTGGTTGTAGTATTGTTTGCCTGTGATCAGGAATTCTTTGTCTGATCCGCTGTGTTGGTCAATCTCTGGGTGTTCGTTGAGTTCGAACCAGTAGCCGACTTGGCTGTCTCGTACGGTGGAGCTGGCAATAAATTGTTTGCTTTGGGCATCGTAGTAGTTGCTGAGGTTTTGGTTCAGCTTTTCGATCTGGCTGTTGCCTGAGGCTGTGGCTTGGTCTTCGCCTTTGAGGTCTTGCATCCAAGCCGGACTGACGTGCCAAGCTTGTTCTAAACCTAGACTGGCATTGTCTTGGTTACTGCTGTGTTGGTGTTTGCTTTGGACTGTACCTGCACCTTCTTCTTGTTCCAGCACATCGGCTTGCCAGCGTTGCACGTGGACTGCGGTCGGTTGGATGCTACGTTGTCCGATAAAGCTGGTGATGCTGTCTTGTTTTTCGGTGGCACTACTGCGGTGGAAGCGGATGTTTCTGCGTTCCAGTACTTGGTATTGGCTGTTGTCGTCAATCAGGCGGAGTTTTTGTGCTTCAATCGGGCTTGTGGATACAGGCACTTGGTGTTGTGCTTCGTCCACTAGCCAGTTGATGCCTTCACTGCGCATGAGGCGGGTCAGAAAGTCGTAATCCGTTTCGTTGCTTTGCATGATGAAGGGACGGACGTCGTATTGTTGTTTCAGTCCACTCAGATCAAGACTGAGACTTGAGGCAAACAGTGGGCTTTTGTTTTGCCATTCTTGAAAGAGAGTTTCGATCACTTCGACGGCTGATTTGTTCATAAACACGCGACTGTTGCGGCGTTTGTGCCACAGTGCGGTTGCATCTGCTAAATTGAGTTTGTACAGGGTCAGTGAACCGTCGCTTTGCCCTTGGGCTGCTTCGGTGATAATGCCTGTGGTTCGAAAGAGTTTGCCTTGGTCAGTAACTTGGTCCACGGCCACTTGGCAACCGATGAATGCTTTGAGGGAGATGGTGGCATTGGTCGATAGGCAGATCAGTTCTGCTTGGATGCCTTCATTGAGCGTGTGTTGTCCGTCTATGCGTTGTAGAAAGACTTCTTGATTCAGGCTTGGATTAGAAAATTGTACGTGTATTGCTCGTTTTTGAGCGGTTAATCCAAGTTTTTCTATAGCCGAAAATATATTGGCAAGCATGGTTATTATCTTTTTTAGCGTTTCTTTAGAATGCTGTCTATTTAATCAAATTTTATGCACATTAGACAGCTTTTTTAGCTAAAAACTTGTTTTAGTGTGTAAAAAAGACGATCAATAGATCGTCTTTTTTCAAATCATGATCGATCTCAATTATAGATCATTCATCAATTCAGCACTCATACCGACTGTGTTATAACCCGCATCGACATACAAAATTTCACCTGTAATCCCATTTGCCCATGGCGAGCATAGGAATAATGCAGCATTACCCACATCTTCAATCGTGACATTACGTTTAAGTGGTGAAACTTTTTCATTTACATCCAACATTTTACGAAATGATTTAATGCCTGATGCTGCTAGGGTACGAATTGGTCCTGCTGAAATCGCATTTACGCGGATGCCATCTTGACCCAAACTAGAAGCCAAATAACGCACACCTGCTTCAAGCGATGCTTTTGCCATACCCATCACGTTGTAGTTCGGCATCACACGTTCAGAACCTTGATAGGTCAAAGTGAGTAAGCACCCTTGGCGAGCCAACAACAATGGCTTAGCAGCTCGTGCCATCGCGATAAAGCTGTATGCACTGATGTCATGCGCAATTTTAAAACCTTCACGATCCGTTACATCAGTGAAATCACCATCAAGCGTATGTGCAGGTGCAAAGCCAATCGAATGCACAACACCGTCTAAACCATCCCAATGTTTTGCAAGTTCAACAAATGCTTGATCAATATCAGCATCGACAGCCACATCACATGGGAAAACGAGTTTTGAACCAAATTGCTCAGCAAAATCATCAACACGTTTTTTTAACTTTTCATTTGGATATGTAAATGCAAGTTCAGCACCTTGGCTATGCAGTGCCTGCGCAATACCAAAAGCGATCGAAAGTTTACTTGCGATACCCGCGATAAGGAAACGTTTACCTGCCAATAATCCTTGTGACATGTGATTCTCACTCAAAATAATTTTCATGCATAATGCCAAGTCTTCAGCATTAACGAAATTGCATAATGCGCCTTTTTTGAATTTCTTTGTTAAAGCATTCAAATTTTCATCAAGTCAAATTAAAAAAGCCAATCAATGGATTGGCTTTTTTAAAGAATGGCTTTTCGAAACAGAATCGAATGAACCCTTAGTCATCGCTACCTAAGAATCCAATTAAACGTAAGAATGAAAAGTACATCCAGACCAAAGTTGCAAGCAATGCAATACCACACAACCATTCTGTTGCTTTAGGTGCGTGTTGAGCTGTAGCTGATTCAATTAAATCAAAATCTAAAATCAAACTTAAAGAGGCAATAATGGCAACAAATGCAGCGAAGCCAATCCCTAACCAATTATTTTCAAATACATAAGGAATACTTGAACTAAATGCCAAGCTCATGACAAATTGCACCACAAAAACCAAGGCAATAGCAATCGAAGCCGAAATAATGACCGATTTAAATTTTTCAGTTGCACGGATAATGCGAGCACGATACAGCGCAAACATCACTAAAGTGGTAATGAACGTTGCCAATAATGCCTTAACAGGAACACCTGGATATTTCATTTGGAAAATCATTGAAATACCGCCCAAAAAAGCCCCTTCAAACAATGCATAAGGAATTGCTAAAGTCCGTGCAGTATTGGGCTTGAATGTGGTAACCATTGCCAAAATAAATCCACCAATACAGCCAACCAATGCTGCTCCATAGGCAACCGACATATTCATGGTCAACAAACAATAGAAGAATAATGAAATACCTACGACAGCTGCAATCACAGTCAGTAAAATTGACTTCTGAATAGCGCCTTGCACGGTCATGGGTTCAGCACCGTCACTATAGACATCTGCACGAGTTAAAATTGGGTTATTACTTTGCATAAATTCTCTCTTTCTAATAATTAGTGATTGAGGATGAAACAGAAATGTTAATCTTAAAACTGTTGGTAGATTAATTAATTTTATAACCTTGATTCATTTTACAACAAAAAATTTAATCATGAGTTTAGTATAGTTAATGTATAAAAAAACATCAAAGCACAAAAAAAGAGGCTTTTCGCCTCTTTTCTGTATGTATTCATCCTCATCAGAATTTATTCGATTAGGACAAATCACTGCGCCAATAATTAATCACCTTTAATGAAGAAATATTGACGGTAATACTTCAATTCTGCGATCGAATCACGAATATCATCCATCGCTAAATGCGACGCATTTTTCTTTAAGCCACTCATGATTTCAGGGCGCCAGCGACGTGCTAACTCTTTGACAGAAGACACATCCAAATTGCGATAATGGAAAAATTGCTCTAGTTCAGGCATTAAACGGTGCATAAAACGACGATCTTGACAGATTGAGTTTCCACACATTGGTGATGATTTTGGATTTACCCATTTTTTCAAGAATTCAAGCGTTTGCTGTTCGGCATCTTGTACACTCAATTTACTACGGCGCACACGCTCAATCAGACCTGATTGCCCATGTTGCTTGGTATTCCACTCATCCATCGCATTTAAAATAATGTTGGATTGATGAATTGCCAGCACTGGACCTTCAGCAAGAATATTCAAATTGTCATCAGTGACGATTGTCGCAATTTCGATAATCTTGTCATTGTCTGTATCTAGACCGGTCATTTCCAAGTCTATCCAAATCAAGCGGGTATCTGGTGTGCTGCTCATACTTGTGCAATCTTATTGGGCTACTAAAACAGGAAGAATAGCAAATTAATTGCCTCTATGCTGTAATTCCATAGCTCATCATGCTATTTTTGCCATCTAAATTTTATGGTTTTCTCAGGTTATGAATGGCTTTAATTCGTAAACGTCGTTTAACTGAACAGCAGCAACGCCGCATTCAGAAGCAACAGCAAACACGTCAAGATGACATCGATACTTCAAATGATTTGGAAGGTCTCGTAGTACAACACTATGGTCGCCAACTTGAGGTACAAGCATTATCAACGCCTGAAGAGCATCCTATTCAACCTGAGAGCAAAGCAGGTGAACCTGAGTCTTTTTGGAAGCCGATTGAATTGGGCAGTGTTTGGCGTTGTCATACACGCACTAACTTGGAACTGTTAGTGACAGGTGACCGTGTTAAGTGGCAAGCCGATCCTAATACTGGACTGGGTATTATCACCGCGATTCAACCGCGTCGGTCACTGCTCACTCGTCCAGATCGTTATCATAAAGTCAAACCCGTCGCTGCTAATATTTCATTGATTGTCATCGTGATTGCGCCACTCCCTGAACCTGCACCGACATTGATCGATCGTTATTTAGTGGCCTGTGCTGATGCAGACATTCCTGCTTTATTGGTCCTCAATAAATGTGACTTACTCGAAGGTGAGCACGATCATCGTTTAACTTTGGTCGAGGAATATCGTGCGCTCGGTTATGAGTTTATGCTGACTCAATCGAATGGTGACTTAGCTGAGCTGGAACAGCGTTTAGACAATGAAACGGTTGCCTTTGTCGGTCAATCAGGTGTGGGCAAAAGCACATTGATCAATGCCATCGTGCCTGATGCGGCCCAAAAGACCAATGTGATTTCTGATAACTCTGCCCTCGGTCAACATACGACGACATCTACACGTCTTATTGGTTTTGGTGAAAATGGTGCTTTGATTGACTCACCCGGGATTCGTGAATTTGGGTTATGGCATTTGGATCATGACAAAATTGACAATGGTTTCCCTGAAATTTCAGCATTCATTGGACATTGCCAGTATCGTAATTGTACACATACCCATGAAAAGCAATGCGCCATTAAACAAGCCGTGGAAAACAAAGAAATTCTTGCTCGACGCCTAGAAAGTTATTTGCGTTTGGTGGATGAAATTACTGAGGCTCAGCAAAAAAGTTAATTTTTCTTCAAGTAAGCCCTTGAAGCGGTGATTTTGATCACCATATTTATAGGCTATACTCAACGCAGTTTTTATTCTGACATTAGGTGATTTGTGGAACGTTGGTTCGAATTTATGGGGAACCACCCCTTCTTATTTGCAATTCTAGGTGGCCTGATCGTGCTGTTCTTCGTATTTGAAGGTCAGCGTAGTGGTCGCAAAATTTCACCACAATCACTGGGTATTTTGGTGAAAGCTAAAAATGCAATGTTGATTGATCTCCGCGATGCGAAAGATTTCCGTGAAGGTCATATCAGTGGTAGCCGCAATATTCCTTACAGCCAAATTTCAAGTCATATTGAAGAACTAAAAACTGCAGATCGCCCTTTGGTCTTCATTTGTAACTTAGGTCAAGTTGCAGGGACTGCTTTGCAACAAGTGGGTCATGCAGACAGCTATCGTTTAGATGGTGGTGTGAGTAATTGGAAAGTCCAAGGCCTACCATTAGTCAAAAGCAAAAAAGCTTAAGGAGTCGACAAAATGACAGCTCAAGTCACTGTATATTCTACAAATATGTGTCCTTACTGCGTTCGTGCTAAACAACTATTAGAACGTAAAGGCATCGAATACAAAGAAGTAAATTTATCGACTGAAGCACCTGAAGTCCGTGTTGAGTTGATGCAAAAAACCAAACACCGCACTGTGCCGCAAATTTTTATTAAAGATCAATTCATCGGTGGTTTCGACCAACTTTATGCTTTAGAGCGTGAAGGTAAACTGGATGAATTGCTCGCTTAAGCATTACAAATTTTAAAGATTATTACTCGCTTACTTAAGGAATAAAGAATGAGTGAAGAACAACAAGCTCAACCACAACTTGCGTTAGAACGTATTTACACGAAAGATATTTCTTTTGAAGTGCCTGGCGCTAGCGTTTTCACTAAAGAATGGCAACCTGAGTTAAATATCAACTTGTCTTCTGCTGCTGAAAAAGTAGATCCAACCCACTTTGAAGTGTCTTTAAAAGTGGTTGTTCAAGCAACAAATGCAGGTGAAACTGCTTTTATTGTTGACGTCACTCAATCTGGTATTTTCTTGATTGATGGCGTAGAAGAAGAACGTCTTCCATATATTCTAGGTGCTTACTGCCCAAATATTTTGTTCCCATTCCTTCGTGAAGCGGTGAATGATCTTGTGACTAAAGGTAGCTTCCCGCAATTACTTCTCACGCCGATTAACTTCGATGCTGAATTTGAAGCAAATATGCAACGCGCTCAAGTCGCTGCAGCTGAAGGTCAAGCTTAAAAGCACTCAGCCCTTTAAAAAAACCACAATCTTAATTGTGGTTTTTTTATATCTATATTAGACCTCTTGCGAAAGTAAAAACTATCCCCATATAAATGTCATGAGATATCAGAAATTAAACCATTTTTCAGATTCTGAATTCAAACGCTTGGTTGGCGTACCTCGGCAAGTTTTTACTGAAATGGTCGAGGTTTTAGCAAAAGCAGAATCACTTAAAAAGCAATCAGGGCGTCCTCATACATTAGCGCTTGAGGATCAATTGTTGTTAACGCTCAATTACTTAA
>NZ_JCAKMZ010000014.1:0-77950 GCF_059515865.1 Acinetobacter sp. CY73
AGTGATTCTGCTTTTGCTAAAACCTCGACCATTTCAGTAAAAACTTGCCGAGGTACGCCAACCAAGCGTTTGAATTCAGAATCTGAAAAATGGTTTAATTTCTGATATCTCATGACATTTATATGGGCATAGTTTTTACTTTCGCAAGAGGTCTATTGATGTCGGCTCTTCTTTCACCAACAAGCTTTGTATTTTAAAAATTCAGTGATCTTGGTGATATGGCAGGGGAGTTTGGTGGTGAAAAAAGTTCAAGTGATCAAAAAAACAACATTTAAATCATGTATCCTAGTTTGTATCCTGTAATTTTTTAAAAGTAATTAGTGTAATAAAAACAATAGGGTAGGTAATAGTTTTCGTCCGTCTGGGCCACCATATAAAACAACCGCTTACGTGTACTAATCCTAAGTGGTTTTTTGTTTTTATTTGCTAGTAAGAATATGGTAAGTAGCTTAAATCAACTTATAAGATTAGGTTTTTTAAAGTTATATAAGGTTTGGATCTGTGCTTGGAATCAAGTGTCTAAGTTTAAGATGAGCCAGAAGATCTGCTTCAGCTTGTTTGGACTCTTCTTGAATTTCGAAGGGTTAACGAACCATGTTGAGCGGTTCAATGCTACATTAAGAAATCGCTTGGGACGTTTTACACGGAAAACTTTAAGCTTTTCGAAGAAGAAAGAAAATCATGAAGCTGTCTTGTATCTGTTTTTATTAAAATACAATCAAAACATGAAAAATAAATGGATAACACGTCATACTTAAACACTATCAAATGATAATTAAGCTCTTGTTAGCTAATTATCAGATGATTAACTTAGTTCTCTATGCTTAATCCATCAATGAGTCTTGTAGAGAGTCTATTTGTTTTCTCAGGAAATCCCAGACCAATTTGATCCGCGGTTCATGCTGCAAATCCACCAAAGTTAGCATCCAAAAAGTATGGGTAAAACGAACCTGTTGCTGTAACACTTGTTCAAGTTCAGGCTTATCTTCTGCCATAAATTTGGGCAAAATCGCAAGTCCTGCGCCTGCACTGACTGCAATTTGTTGCGCTAAAATACTGCTGCTTCTAAAATTTGCTGTGAGCTGTAATGGAAGCCGTTCTAAACAATAGAGTTCTGGGCTATAGACTAAATCATCAATGTAATTGACGAAGCGATGTTGCGATAAATCATCCAAAGTTTGAATAGCTGGATTGGATGCTAAATAACTTTTGCTGCCATAAATTTTTAAACAATAATCCGTCAAGCGCGTAATGATATAAGGGCCAGATTTCGGTCGATCAATAGAAATTACAATATCTGCTTCACGGTGTGAAAGTTTAATCATTTTAGGTACGGGGATCAGATCAATACTGATGAGAGGATATTGTTTGGAAAATTTAACCAATAATTGAGTTAAAAATGCTGTTCCGAAACCTTCAGGTGTGCCAATTCGCACACGACCTTCTAGAGGGTTATGAGGTTTTTGAATTTGCAAATAGGCTTGTTCCATATGTTCAATACGAGGAACCAATGCCATTCCTTCAGTCGTCAGTTCATATCCTGTGACTTCTCGTTTAAACAATTGAGTACCTAAAGCAAGCTCTAAGGCTTGGATTCTTCGCGCAACAGTACTGTGTTCGACCCCGATAATTTTTGCAGCATTGGTTAAGGTCTTGGCACGTGCGAGTACCAAAAAATACTGTAAATGATCCCAATTGATTTTCATTGTTATTTTCACTTCCTGTGCAAATATGCACATCGATCGTGCACGAATTTAGGTTGGTGGTCAAAGATAAATTTGCTAATTTGGATTTAGAACTTAAAAACCAACGACAGCTTAAATTTGAAGGTGAAGTTGTTGTCAAAAATTACAATTGAATACCCAAGGAATGGTTATGAACGCAATTCAGAAAATAGAATTAAAAAAAGCTCAGCTTTTAATCAACGGTGAATTTGTTGATTCAAAAACAACGCATTGGCAAGAGATTGTTAATCCAGCCACCCAAGATGTTTTAGGTCATGTACCGTTTGCGACGGTTGAAGAAGTCAATGCAGCGATTTCATCTGCACAAAATGCGTTTGCGAGTTGGAGTCAAACACCAATTCAAGCGCGTATGCGGATCATGCTTAAATTTCAAGATTTGATTCGTCAAAATGCCAAAGCAATCGCTCAAGTCTTGACAGCGGAACAAGGTAAAACTTTGGCTGATGCTGAAGGTGATATACAACGCGGTTTAGAAGTTGTAGAACATGCCTGTTCAATTGGTACGCTGCAAATGGGTGAGTATATCGAAGGCGTTGCTCGTGGTGTGGATACCTATACTTTGCAACAACCGCTAGGCGTGTGTGCAGGGATTACCCCATTTAACTTTCCTGCCATGATTCCCCTCTGGATGTTCCCGATGGCGATTGTGTGTGGGAATACTTTTGTGCTTAAACCCTCTGAACAAGACCCGTTATCGACCATGATGTTGGTTGAACTTGCGATCGAAGCCGGTGTGCCAGCTGGGGTTTTAAATGTGGTACACGGTGGCAAAGAGGTGGTCGATTTACTCTGTACGCATCAAGATATTAAAGCGATTTCATTTGTCGGTTCGACCCATGTCGGCACGCATGTTTACAACTTAGCAGGTCAACATGGTAAGCGTGTGCAATCGATGATGGGTGCAAAAAACCATGTGGTGGTCATGCCTGATGCCAATAAAGAACAAACTTTAAATGCGTTGGTGGGTGCGGCTTTTGGCGCGGCAGGACAGCGTTGTATGGCTTTATCGGTTGCGGTTCTGGTTGGTGAAACTAAGCAATGGATTGATACACTGGTTGAAAAAGCCAAAACCTTGTCTGTCAATGCAGGGCATGAGCCCAATACCGATATTGGACCGGTGATTTCACCTCGTGCCAAAGCCCGTGTGATTGATTTGATCAATAGCGGTGTTGAAGAAGGTGCAACACTTTTACTCGATGGTCGTGATGTCCAAGTAAAGGGATATGAAAGAGGCAATTTTGTCGGTCAAACCATTTTCAGCGATGTCACGACTGACATGCGTATTTATAAAGAAGAAGTTTTCGGGCCAGTCTTAGCGATTATTTGTGTGGATACACTTGAAGAGGCAATTACCCTGATTAATGCCAACCCATTTGGTAATGGTGTAGGTCTCTTTACGCAAAGTGGTGCAACCGCACGTACTTTCCAGCATCAAATTAATATCGGTCAAGTCGGCATCAATATTCCAATTCCAGTCCCTGTACCATTCTTTAGCTTCACTGGTTCTCGTGGTTCAAAACTCGGTGATTTAGGTCCTTATGGTAAGCAAGCAGTCCAATTTTATACCCAAACCAAGACCATTACCAGCCGTTGGTTTGAAGACTCTCAAGAGTCTACCGGTGTCAATACCACGATCAATCTGCGCTAAGGAGATCAACAATGAAAATTGCATTTATTGGTCTTGGAAATATGGGCGGTGCCATGGCGCACAATCTATTAAAAGCGGGACAGCAGGTTTTTGGTTTTGACCTGAGTGAAAAAGCACTACAAGCACTTCAAGGGCAAGGTGGTGTAATTTGTGAAAGTCCACAAGCGGCGGCCAAACAAGCAGATATTGTGATTAGCATGTTGCCTGCGGCGAAACATGTGCGCGATGTGTATTTAGGTGAAAACGGTGTTTTGGCAGTGCTTAAAGCAGGGAGTCTCTGCATTGATTGTAGTACCATTGACCCGAAAACCATTCAAGATATTGCCAAAATTGCGCATGAAAAAGGCATTCAAATCTGTGATGCCCCTGTGTCAGGGGGCACTATTGGCGCACAAGCAGGAACCTTGACCTTTATGGTGGGTGCAGATCAAGACACATTTAATGCTGCTCAATCTGTTTTGAGCCACATGGGTAAAAATACGGTGTCTTGTGGCGAAGTTGGTGCCGGTCAAATTGCCAAAATTTGTAATAACCTGATCTTGGGGATATCAATGGCAGCTGTCGCAGAAGGGATGGCATTGGGTGCCAAACTGGGCATTGATACGCAAGCTTTGGCAGGGGTCATTAATAGTTCAAGTGGTCGTTGCTGGAGTTCTGAGGTGTGTAATCCGTGGCCAGGAATTAGCCCGAATGCACCAGCGTCACGGGGTTATACGAATGGTTTTGCCAATCAATTGATGTTAAAGGATTTAGGTTTAGCGGTAGAAGCCGCTGCTCAGGTGCAACAACCTGTTTTACTTGGTGGATTAGTCCAACAGCTCTATCAGCAAATGTGTTTACAGGGTAAAAACCACTTAGATTTTTCCAGTGTGATTCAACAATATTTACCGTCAAACTCGCCGTGAAAAATACTGAATTAGGGTGAATAGACGGGATAAAAGTCAAAGGATGACGAAGTAGTGCCTTCATGGAAAAGGTATTGCGATCAATAATAAAATGAAACTGAGGTAGCACATGTCAAACTATCAAGATGTTGCAAAGAGTTTTAATTTAGAAAATGCAGCGGATGCATTGTTGAACGGTTCTTTAAATGCGTTAAATGCTTGTGATGAATGTTGTGATCGACATGCGACAGGCAACAAAGTCGCGTTGTATTGGCAATCTAAAGATGGTGAAAAAAAACAATACACCTTTCAGCAGTTAAAAGAGTACTCGAGTCAATTTGCTAATTTTCTCAAGTCTCAAGGTGTTCAGCGCGGTGATCGAGTTTCGGGTTTATTGCCAAGAAATGTAGAGCTACTGATTACCATTTTAGCCGCATGGCGGATTGGTGCTGTCTATCAGCCTTTATTTACCGCATTTGGACCCAAAGCGATTGAACATCGTGTGCAACTGGCGAAAAGTAAGTTTGTGGTGACCGATGCAACCAATCGTCCGAAGCTCGATGAAGTTCAGGATTGCCCACCGATTATTTCAGTGGTACCTGCATCGGGGTTTAAACGACCAGAAGCAGATTTAGATTTCTGGAACGAAGTAAATGCTCAGTCGAATCAATGTGATGTGGTTTTACTGGGGATCAATGATCCATTTTTATTAATGTTTACCTCTGGCACAACAGGCTTAGCCAAGCCTTTAGAGGTGCCCCTAAAAGCACTGATTGCCTTTGGTCGTTATATGCAAGATGCAATTGGTCTGACTGAAGATGATGCATTTTGGAATATCGCCGATCCGGGTTGGGCCTATGGTTTGTACTATGCCATTACTGGACCCTTGTTATTGGGTCATGCAACCTTGTTCTATGAAGGTGGATTTAGCACCGAAAGCCTGATCAAGATTACTCAAGAATATAACATCACCAACTTAGCAGGTGCTCCGACAGCATATCGTTTAATGATGGCTGCCGATCTAGATCAGATGACCACACTTCGTGGACAATTTAGACGGGTGAGTAGTGCAGGAGAGCCACTCAATCCCGAAGTGATTCGTTGGTTTGATCACGTTTTAAATGCGCCGATTTATGATCATTATGGTCAAACTGAAGTCGGGATGGTGGTGTGTAATCATCATGCTTTAAAACACGATATTCGTGCAGGTTCAGCAGGTTTTGCAAGTCCTGGATATCAGATTGCTGTGGTCGATGAGCAAGGCAATGTATTGCCAACCGATACCCCTGGGATTTTAGCGATCAATTTGGAAAAATCACCACTAATGTGGTTTGGTGGCTATAAAGAGAGCCTGAAATCTCCATTTGTTGGTCACTATTATTTAACAGGTGACACCGCAGAAATTCATGCTGATGGCAGTATGAGTTTTGTGGGACGCAGTGATGATGTGATTACGACATCAGGTTATCGTATTGGGCCATTTGATGTGGAAAGTGCGCTCTTGGAACATGATGCCGTGGTTGAAGCCGCTGTGGTTGGTGTCCCTGATCCTGAACGAACGGAAGTGGTGAAAGCCTTTATTATTTTGGCACAAGGGGTTGAAGCAACGGATCAGTTATCTGCTGAACTCAGTGAGTTTGTGAAGAAACGTTTATCTGCACATGCTTATCCAAGATTGGTTGAATTTGTGACTGAACTTCCTAAAACGCCGAGTGGTAAAATTCAACGGTTTTTATTGCGCAATCAAGAGATCAACAAGCAAGAATTGAAGAAACAAGACGTTAGTAAGCAAGAATTAAATAAGCAAGAAATAAGCAAACAGCAAGCTGTATAAACGGCTGTGAACGAATGTATCAAAAGGACGAGATATGCAACTAACCGAAGAGCAAGTACTGATTCAAGATATGGCGAAAAGTTTTGCCGTCGAGCAAATTAAGCCCTTCGCCAGTGAGTGGGATCAAAAAGGAATTTTTCCGAAGCAAGCCCTGAATCAAATGGGTGAGCTTGGGTTTTTGGGCATGTTGGTGCCTGAACAATGGGGTGGCTCAGAAACCGGTAACCTAGCTTATGTATTGGCTTTAGAGGAAATTGCCGCGGCAGATGGGGCAACCTCGACCATTATGAGCGTGCACAACTCTGTGGGCTGTGTCCCCATTTTAAAATTTGGTACAGAACAACAAAAAGAGCAGTATTTAAAGCCCTTGGCACAAGGGGAACTGATCGGGGCTTTTGCGCTTACTGAGCCACATACGGGTTCAGATGCGGCTGCGATCAAAACCCGTGCGGTGAAAGAGGGCGACGATTATATTCTAAATGGGGCGAAGCAGTTTATTACCTCAGGGCATAATGCCGGCGTCATCATTGTCTTTGCAGTGACCGATCCCAGCGCAGGCAAAAAAGGCATGAGTGCTTTTATCGTTCCGCGTAACACTCCAGGTTATGAAGTGATTCGGGTTGAAGAAAAGCTCGGTTTACATGCTTCTGATACTTGCCAAATTGCACTGACAGATGTGCGTTTGCATAAAAGCATGATGTTGGGTAAAGAAGGTGATGGTCTCAAAATTGCATTATCCAACCTTGAAGGTGGGCGTATTGGCATTGCAGCACAAGCGGTCGGTTTGGCACGTGCAGCTTTAGAGGAAGCAACTCGCTATGCCAAAGAACGCGTGGCTTTTGGTAAACCCATTTTTGAGCAACAAGCCATTTCCTTCCGTTTAGCCAGTATGGCAACCGAAATTCAAGTTGCACGACAAATGGTGCATTATGCGGCGCGCTTAAAAGAAGCAGGTCAGCCGTGTCTCACTGAAGCGTCTATGGCGAAACTTTTTTCGTCAGAAATGACCGAACGTGTCTGTTCTCAAGCCTTACAAATTTTTGGTGGCTACGGTTATCTCAAGGATTTCCCGATTGAACGCATTTATCGCGATGCCCGTATTTGCCAGATTTATGAAGGCACCAGTGATATTCAACGCTTGGTGATTGCACGGAGTTTATAGGTCAGGCTGACTTAAAGCTAAAAAAATTAAATATTGAAAGGGCGTAAAAGAATGAATTTTGAAACGATTTTATTAGATAAGAACAATGGTGTGGGGCTAATCACCTTGAATCGTCCAAAAGCACTGAATGCACTCAATACAGAATTGATTGGTGAAATCAATCAAGCGCTAGATCAACTGGAAAAAGATCAAGCAATTGGCTGTATTGTAATTGCTGGTTCAGAGAAAGCCTTTGCCGCAGGTGCGGATATTAAAGAAATGGCAGAACTGACTTTTCCCAATATTTATTTTGATGATTTTTTTAGTCTGGCAGATCGTATTGCACAGCGCCGTAAACCTTTGATCGCAGCGGTCAGTGGCTATGCTTTAGGTGGTGGTTGTGAGTTGGCGCTGATGTGTGATTTTATTTATTGCGCAGACAATGCCAAATTTGCTTTGCCCGAAGTCACTTTAGGCGTATTACCGGGTATTGGGGGGACTCAACGTTTGACCTTGGCAGTCGGTAAAGCCAAAGCCATGGAGATGTGTTTAACCGCACGCCAAATGGGTGCGATTGAAGCGGAACAAAGTGGATTGGTGGCTCGCGTCTTTGCTGCAGATGAATTGTTAGAACAGACCCTACAAGCCGCGGAGAAAATTGCAGAAAAATCATTAACCGCTGTGATGATGATTAAAGAGTCGATCAATCGTGCCTTTGAAGTGAGCCTTGCTGAAGGCTTGCGCTTTGAGCGTCGCACGTTCCATTCCATCTTTGCCAGTCAAGATCAAAAAGAAGGCATGCGTGCATTTATTGAAAAACGACCTGCTCAATTTAAAAACCAATAAACATTGAGCCATTTATTTATTTGTTTTAATTACTCGGATATAAAAAATGAAGAATGAAAATAACTTAATGATCCAGATGCAAGGTAGCTTAGGCATCATTACTTTAGATCGTCCCAGTCACTTAAATGCTTTATCACTTGAGATGATTCAAGGCATTCAAGCGCAGTTTGAAGCGTGGAAAGATGATGACTTTGTTCAAGCGATCTTGATTAACTCAAACAGTCCAAAAGCCTTTAGTGCGGGTGGTGATATTCGCTATTTGTATGATGCTTATAAAAATGACAGTAGTGATTATCGAGACTACTTTATAGCCGAATATAAAATGCTCAACACCATTCGACAATACCCGAAGCCTGTACTCACCTTTTTAGATGGTTATGTTTTAGGTGGTGGATTTGGTTTGGCGCAAGCCTGTCATATTTTAGTCAGCAGCGAAAAATCAAGATTTGCGATGCCTGAAACAGCGATTGGTTTTTTCCCAGATGTCGGGGCAACGCATTTTCTATCTCGTTTAGATGACATGGGGGTTTATCTTGCCATTACGGGTGAGCAAATCAGTAGTAGTGATGCACTTTATTTGGATTTAATTGATTACCATGTGCCAAGCGCACGTATGGAAGAATTGATCAAGGCGATTATTGCACTTCCTGAATTGGGCAAAATTGAAATTGAACAAGTGATCTCTCGTTTTATCAATGATCCTGTGAGTAGTGAGTTAAAAGATTTGGCAAGCCAGATCCATCAGCATTTTTCGCATACAAGCATTGAAGAAATTGAGAAGAGTCTCGCCAATGAACGAGACCCACTTCGCCAACCTTGGGCTGAAAAAGTTTTAAATGTGCTTAAACAACGTTCCTTGATTGCCAAACAAACCAGTTTGAAATTACAGTTGATTGGGCGAAGTTTATCGCTAGAAAAATGCATGAAGCTTGAACGAGATTTGCAAGATATTTGGTTTGAACATGGCGATTTGATGGAAGGTGTGCGTGCTTTAATTATTGATAAAGACAAACAACCGAAATGGCAAACTGAAAATCCAAAACTCAGCAAAATGATTCAGGATCTTACTGTGGCTTAAGAGCACAAATGATCGATAATAATGGATAGAAGTATGTTGGCTCAGGCTATTGCATTAAGTAGAATTGAGCCAATATATCGCAAGCATAAAATGAAGCATGTCTAAAGATTTTAAAGCAACGACTTATGTTGTCGATGCCAATTTGGCAGATACCTTGACTTGGTTGGTTTCACATCAAGATTGTTATGATCGCTTTGAATATGATGCATTGACCAAAGAGCTTTTGGTTCATCATGCCAATGGAACAGATCGTATTAAACAAGGTGATTATCTAAATGCTTCTTATGGCATTTTGATTACGTCACTTTAGAATAATTAATGTCCTAAAAGCTGAGCTGGATTCTTCCTTCAATAAAGAAAAAACCCAACAGTACATTGGGTTTTTTCTTTATAGGATTACTTCTTCACTTTATTCTTAATATGAAGAATCAATCCATATCAATTTAACTTGCCATGGCATCAATGGTGAGTTCTGCAACAGTGGGTTTTGCTTTTTCAGCCTTTAAGCCTAACTTATGAAACAATTGTCTATCACGACCTTCACCCGCATTTGGTGTGGTGAGTAATTTTTCACCTGAGAATAGCGAGTTTGCCCCAGCCATAAATGCCAACGCTTGATCAGAATCAGACAATGACTCGCGACCTGCTGATAAACGAATATAACTTTTAGGCATAATGATACGAGCGACTGCTATTGTACGAATCCATTCGGTCACATCCAATTTTTCTACATCGGCTAAAGGCGTACCTTCAATCGGCACCAACATATTAATCGGTACTGATTCAGGATGAATCGCCAAAGTCGCCAGTTCATGTAATAAACCGATACGATCTTTACTGTCCTCACCCAAGCCCACGATTCCACCACTACATACTTTCATGCCTGCCTGACGGACATGATCTAAAGTATTTAAGCGATCATCATAAGAGCGGGTGGTAATCACATTGGGATAATATTCACGAGAGGTATCTAAGTTGTGATTGTAATAATCTAAACCTGCATCTTTTAATCGCTCTGCTTGAGATTGATTGAGCATGCCTAAAGTCATACAGGTTTCTAAACCCAATGCTTTCACTTCTTTGACCATTTCTAAGACATAAGGCATATCACGTTCATGTGGGTTACGCCATGCGGCTCCCATACAGAAACGAGATGATCCAGAGGCTAACGCTTCTTTGGCCTCGCTAATCACTTTTTCAACTTCGATACGTTTTTCAGCTTCAAGCTTGGAGTCATAACGTGCAGATTGAGAGCAGTATTTACAGTCTTCAGGACATTTTCCCGTTTTAATTGAAAGTAAAGTACTGACCTGAATGTTGTTTGCATCGAAGTGTTGACGATGAATACGTTGCGCCTCAAAAACCAAATCTAAAAAAGGTTGTTCATATAATTTTTGAATTTCTTCACGCGTCCAATCATTGCGCACGTTCATATTTTATCCATCTAATAAATGCATTGATTTGATCATACGGGTTTTTATGAGGAGACAAAGCTTAAAAAATGACATTTTTGTTGAGAAAAAATCATCGATTTTGCTATGTTGATTGAAAATAGGAATTGTTGATTTGGTTACAAAATTATCTTGAATTCTTGTTAGATGTTTGCAAAGTTTATTGGGGTTGATATTTGCTATGAACTGGTCGCTAACGTGCACTTAAAATTCTAAAACGTGTTTTGTTTTTAGGGATAGGCTTAAAATTGAAAAAAGTTTATTCATTGTTTTAGTTTCTGTTGAGCGATTGCCCAGTCAATATGGACTTGCACAATCTCATCGTATTCAACTCGTGTTCGCATTAAAGTTTCGATAATTTTTTCAGAATAGGGTGCATTACCCAGTCCAATTGCGATGTTCCGCATAAAACTTTGATAACCTGTACGCCGCAGTGGACTACCTTCTGTTCTGGCTAAAAAAGTTGCTTCATCCCATGCCCAAAGTTCTAATAAGCTGACTTGGTCTAAACCATGTCGAGGGTGGAAATCTTCTATCGAGGTGGTTTGAGCAAAACTATTCCATGGACAAATCAGTTGGCAGTCATCACAACCAAAGACACGATTGCCAATACCTCGACGTAATTCTTCAGGAATAATGCCTTGATATTCAATGGTTAAATAGGCAATACATTTACGAGCATCCAGCATATAGGGTTCGACGATGGCTTGTGTCGGGCATATATCAATACAGGCGGTACATGATCCACAATGTTTGCTTGCGGGAGAGTCAAAAGGCAATTCGAGTGAGCTGAATAGTTCACCTAAAACAAAAAAAGAGCCCGCCTTTTTATGAATCAGTAAAGTGTGTTTTCCTGTCCAGCCCATACCCGCAATTTCAGCGAGAGATTTTTCAAAAATAGGGGCTGAATCTGCAAAGGGGCGAGATTCAAAATCTCCTATTTTTTCACGAATACGTGTGGCTAATATCTTGAGGCGACCACGCATCACTTTATGGTAATCCCGTCCACGTGCATATCTGGCAATAATGGCAGCATTGGGTTGATCAGGGACATATCGAGGCTTGGGTGTCTCAACCAAATAATCCATGCGCACACAGATGATACTTTTTGTTCCCGGAACCAATAAAGTCGGATCAGCACGTTTTTCTAGATTTTCTTCTAAAAACTTCATATCGCCGTGATAGCCACGATCTAAATATTCTTGAAAACGGACTAATTCTGCTTGAGCATCTGGTTTGGCAATGACACAATCGGAAAAACCCAAGTCCAAAGCTTGTGCTTTAATCCATGCTTTCAATGCAACCGGATCTTGCTGATCTACAGGGATTTTTACTAAAGATGTGGATTGAGCCATAACCAAGATAATAAGGAAAGATGATGCGTCATTCAGTTTATCACAGCCATGCTATTCAAGCATGGGAACAGCGTTGGTTTAGTCAACAAAACAGCGCTTATGGATTGATGCAACAAGCCGCTTGGACAATTGCACAACGATTAATCGATTCCTTTAACCCTTTAAAGAATCCCGTTAAAAATATTGCGGTCTGTTGTGGGACGGGTAACAACGCAGGTGATGGTTATTTGGTTGCAAAATATTTGGCTGAAGCAGGTTTAAAAGTAGACATTTATGCTGCTGAGCTTGGGCAGTCCAATGCTTTAAAGTTAGCTTATCAAGAAGCACAGCTTACGCAACAACGATCAGATTGTGATCTCAAAATCTATTCAGGTTTCGATTTTCAGCAAAACTATGATGTCTATGTCGATGCTTTATTCGGGATTGGACTCAATCGTGATTTAGATCAATTATGGCAAGACATTATTCAATCGATCAATGCTCAATCAGGTTTAAAGATATGCATTGATATTCCCAGTGGATTGCATGCAAATACAGGTCAACCACTGCCTTGTGCGATTAAAGCAGATATTACCTATAGTATCTTGGCTTTAAAAGCAGGACTATTTACGGGTAAAGGAAAAGAATACGCAGGAACAATTGAATCGGTTTCACTCATTCCCATAGATCAAGAACTAGAACCGATGGCTCAGCTTTCGCAAAATGATATACAACTCCCACAACGTCAAGCTTTTGGGCACAAAGGCAGTTATGGTCATGTATTGATCGTTGGTGGACATGCAGATATGGGCGGAGCTGTCATCATGGCAGCTGAATCTGCTTTTTATGCAGGTGCAGGTAAAGTCAGTATTGTATGTGATGCGAAACATCATGCTTCAATCTTGGCGCGTTCACCGAATATCATGGTCAGAGATATTAATGCCATGTCTTCAAATGATATTGCAACGGTCATTGAGCAAGTTGATGCGATCAGCTTTGGCATGGGCTTAGGTCGAGATGAATGGGCGAAAGGCATCTATCACCATTGGATAGACGCTCTGATTCATTCCAAGATTAAATTAGTACTTGATGCTGATGCATTATGGTTCTTGGCACTTAATCCTCAAAAAATGCATGAGCAGTGTTTTCTTACACCGCATCCAGGTGAAGCTGCAAAGTTATTGAATACTTTGGTTCAACAAGTCGAGTGTGATCGTATTCAAGCGATTCATGCTTTACAGGAAAAATACGCAGGTCAATGGGTATTGAAAGGTGCGGGGAGTTTAACTCTACAGACTATAAAAAATGAATTTAAGCCGAATAACCAAAAATCATTGCCTTGGATTTGTACTGCAGGCAATGCTGGAATGGGAACGGGGGGGATGGGTGATGTGCTTGCAGGAATGATAGCAAGTTTAAAAGCCCAATTTGATAATGAAATTGATCTACATCAAATTGTGACTTTACATGCTTTGGCGGGTGATTATATGGCTCAACAGGGTATGCGTGGCTTACAAGCACATCAGATGAATCATGCGATTTACCATGTTGTGAATCATCCATTAGGCGTTTAGATAGCATTGCAGATAAGAGCTAAACTACTCTTTAAATGAATTAAAATATAAGGTGAAAAATGGAAAAATATTTGATCGTTGCTGTCGTTCTAGTGATCTGTATCGGAATCGTGATGTATACACAGATGGCAAGTGGGACAAAGCTTGAAGGACAATCATTGAAACAGGCTGTTCAGAAAGCATTTCCAAAATATAAAGTGATTGAAAAGCACGGTACGATTATGATTTGCGAAATCAATCATCGAAATGAACCTGATGAATTAGTCTTTATTCGAATTGATCGGAATCAAAAGAAAAATATTCGTAATTTTGGTCGTCGTGTAACCATTACTTATTCTAAAAAGCCTTCAATTAATGAAATAAAAAAAGATGTTATTCCTTATTTGGATTAGCACCTTTAATTGATCTTTTCATTTTAGATTAAACGTTTGAAACTTTAATTTAACGTCTACGTGAACTACTGCGACTTCGTCCACGTGCCATTCCACCTAAGGCATTCAATACTGCTAGTTTTGTCATGCTCCCCGAAGCATGAGCGTGACAGATTGCTGTGGCAAGCGCATCAGCGGCATCTTGTTGAGGTTTAATACTGAGATTTAGAATACGCATCACCATCATTTGAACCTGTTCTTTATCTGCAGCGCCATAACCAACCACAGACTGCTTAATTTGACGTGCCGTATATTCAGCAACTTGTAGATCTAAATTGACCAGTGCCGCGATCGCAGCTCCTCGTGCTTGACCTAGTTTTAATGCAGAGTCAGGGTTTACCGACATAAACACTTGTTCAACAGCAGCCTCAGTCGGGCCATGAAACTTTACAATTCGTTCTATTCCAGCAAAAATTCTTTTCAATCGTTCGGGCATTTCGGGCGTTTCAGTTCGAATCGTTCCAGCATCGACAAATATTAGTTTTTGACCTTCTTTTTGAATGATTCCGTAGCCCGTTAAACGTGAACCTGGATCAATTCCAATAATTAGTGACATTCAAAGACTTTAAAAATAATATAATGCCCATATTGTTACATAAGTGTATGAAAAAAGCTTGATACAGATTAAGCATATGATTACCGCAATTTATTCATTCTCTTGAGATTAGATTACTTTCCATGAAATTAGCTCTTATTGTTTTAGTTGGTATCGTCCTTGAAATATTCGTATGGATCGGAATAGGTGATCTCGTCGGAAGTATGTGGTATGTGTTCTTCTGGTTCATTGCGGCATTTTTTATTGGGATGAATATGATTCGTACACATGCCTCGGGCCTGATGCCACAGATGCAACAAATGCAAAAAGGTCAAATGAGTGCAGATCCGAACCTGACCAATAATTTGCCAAAAATTATTGCGGGTTTATTTTTGATGATCCCGGGTTTGATGACTGATCTGATTGCGTTGTTAATTTTAATTCCACCTGTACAGCGTGCGTTTAAATCGATCATGATGAAAACCATGATGAAGCGTCAACAAGCCATGATGGAAAAAATGATGGGTGGCATGATGGGCGATATGAATGGAATGGGAGGCATGAGCGGTGGTGCTCAAGGTCAAAACCCATTTGCTGATCTGATGCGTCAAATGCAAGAAGCCCAAAATCAACAAACTCGTGGTGGTCGCGACTCTACGATCATTGATGGGGAAGCACGCGAAGTTACGCCAGATGCAAAGAAAATTGAAATGAAAGATGTGAATCCTAAATAAACTAACTTACTTCATTAATGTATGAGCAAAGCCAAATCAAATGATTTGGCTTTTTTATGACAGATCAGATTTGAGCAAATGTAAGTCATCGTTATTTATTCAGATCAATACAACAGACAAAATTTAAAATTGTTATAATTCAGGTATTATTTCATGTTTAAGCCAATTTATGTCCTTGCTCCTGACGATCTGTATATTGCATTTTGTGGCTCAATTTACCCCTGGTCCTGATGTACTCTTGATTGCTAAAAGTGCTGCATCTACGACACGAATCAACACACTTAAAATTATTCTAGGTATTTCAGTCGGTATTTTGGTTTGGGTTGTTCTCACCTTACTCGGCTTCACGGTATTAATTACACAGTTTCCTTGGATTCAGCAGGTACTTATGCTGATTGGTGGGCTATTTTTAGCAAAAATGGGATGGGCAATGTTGAAGGGTGGTTTAGCTACTTTAAATCAACGCTTTGAAATAGATATATCCCAAGACAATCAGGATAAGACGCCTCAAAACTATTTTTTATTGGGTTTATTGACTAACTTATCCAATCCAAAAACATTGATTTATTTTAGTAGTGTTTTTTCACTGGCATTAAGCTCATCCGCAGCAAGTAACTTAAAAACGCAACTGGCTGTCATTATCCCGATTCAAACCTTTTTAGTGTTTGCGCTCTTTATGTTGATTATGTCGATGCCAAAAATTAAGGCTACTTACCAGCGTTCTGGGAGTTATATCGATATTTTATCGGGCGCGCTGTTTTTGATTTTTGCGATTATTCTGTGGATTGATGCGATTTATTTAATGCTTTGAGTTTGGATTTGACTTAAAGCGTATCGGGTTTTGAAGGGTCAAAAGCCTTTGTTGTAATCGCTGACTTTGAAACACGACCTGAATTATCTTGGTCAAAACCTTGTTTTTTATTATCCGAATATGAATTTGGATGAAGTGTGGTTTCTGTATTTTCAGAGCCTTGATAGGTTCGGCTGCGATTGGCACGCTCACGCAACCCCCCTTTTTTAATTAACTGAACCATTTTGAATCCCAAGCTTTATGTAAAAGTGTATTCTATAATAATTTATCATATTTGGAATCGAGAATTTATAATGACTCAATTTGAACGATCTTTAATTCAACTTGATTGTATTTATATTAATTAAAGAATTAATTGAGATAAAATAAATAATTAATTTTTTGTTACGTTTAAAAGGTGGTCAGAATCGAGACCTAACCAACTTATGTTTATGTAATTTATAATTTAAATATTTTGATATTGCTTATTGGTGGTTATTTATTAAAATATGGGTTGATAATGTATATTGTGTCTCATAAGATAATAAAAGCGTTAAAAAATATAGATAAAACAAAAATAATGATCAAGCTGGGAGTAAGAAATAATGCACTATCAGTATCACTGCGCGTGTTGCGAAAAGACAGTACAGTCTTCTGAGAAAGTTTGTCAAAGCTGTGGATCACAGAATATTCGAACCCCTTATGGATTTTGGATGTTTTGTATTTTTGCTTGTTTGATGGTTGCGATTGTTTTTAAAGTAGGACAGATGTATTTACATGATCATCAAAATGTCCCTGTACAACATGGTTTTTTAAATGCGCTAGAGCAGGGTAATCAAAAAACGAGTCAATAATATCTAGCCAATTATCAAGCTTATAATTTTTGTTCCTTTGATTGTTCAAATTATGATTGGATATAAAAAAGCCCACAACGTTGTGGGCTTTTTATATTAAATACTTACTCAAAAATTAGAGACCAGCAGAGGCGCGTAATGCTTCAACTTTGTCTGTTTTTTCCCAAGTAAATGCACTATCAGAACCTTCGCGACCAAAGTGACCGTAAGCAGCAGTTTGTTGATACATCGGTTGAATCAGATCAAGCATACGCGTAATACCGTATGGACGTAAGTCAAAGTGTTCACGAACTAACGCAATAATCAATTCTTCCGATACTTTAGCCGTGTTAAATGTATTGATCGAAATCGAAGTTGGTTCTGCAACACCAATGGCATATGACACTTGGATTTCACATTTATCTGCAAGACCAGCAGCCACAATGTTTTTTGCAACATAACGACCAGCATAAGCGGCTGAGCGGTCAACTTTCGATGGATCTTTACCAGAGAAAGCACCACCACCATGACGCGCCATACCGCCGTATGTATCAACGATGATTTTACGACCCGTTAAACCACAGTCACCTACAGGTCCACCAATCACAAACATACCTGTTGGGTTAATATGGAATTTAGTATTTGCATGGAACATTTCAGCAGGAATAACTTTCTTCACGATTTCTTCAATCACAGCTTCTTTTAATTGAGACTGAGAAATTGAAGGATCATGTTGAGTTGAAAGTACAACAGCATCTAAGCGAACAGGTTTGCCATTTTCATAAGCAAAAGTAACTTGGCTTTTTGCATCTGGACGTAACCAAGCTAAAGTGCCTTGCTTGCGAAGCTGAGCTTGTTTTTCCATAAGACGATGCGCATATGAAATTGGAGCAGGCATCAGCACATCAGTTTCACGACTAGCGTAACCGAACATTAAACCTTGGTCACCCGCACCTTGATCTTCTGGCTTTTGACGGTCAACACCCTGAGCAATTTCAGGCGACTGTTTACCGATCATATTCAATACAGCACAAGTAGAGCCATCGAAGCCAAGATCGGAATGGTGATAACCGATACCATTGACAGTGTTACGAACAATCGCTTCAAAGTCGATATTTGCTGTTGTTGTGATTTCACCGGCAAGAACGACAGCACCTGTTTTTACAAGCGTTTCACAAGCAACCCGTGCATACGGGTCTTCTTTTAAGATTGCATCCAAGATAGCATCACTAATTTGATCAGCCATTTTATCTGGATGACCTTCGCTTACAGATTCTGAAGTAAATACAGCGTACTCGCGCATAAGTCCTATCACAGTTAAATTTAAAAGACGCAATATGGTACATCGAGTTAGACTTTTGGACTAGCTCAACCTGACTAAAAAGCATGAAATTATGTCAATTTATTGCCTTTTTAATTGATATGTACATCTATCAAACTGATAAAGGTCTGGAATAGGGCTATTCATACAATAAATGGATGAGCTGCATTCGAGTTAATACAAGAATAAATACCAACTATGTCAAATCATCTATAAATGAGCAAACATTGAATGAGGATTCAATCTTTAGTAAAAAGTTGCAATTTTTTCACCATATTTATAAATAAAATCAAGTCTTAGGGTTAAAACTTTAACGAATTATTTGTTTGTTTTTTTGTATCAAATTGAGTGAATCTGTCCGCATTAGCCTTATATTAAGCAAATTGTTAAACAATACTAATAAATGTGCTTAGGCAGTTGGTCGTGAAGAGTCAAATATAAAATGTTAAAATCGTTACTGAGCTATGTGCATTGGTTTGTATTTGATTCAAAAATTTTAAATTGGAGTCAGGTTCATAAGTGTATTTTAGTGCTCGTTTTTTATCTTTTTATACGCGCATTATGGATCAGCTGGAAGGCATTTACATTACTAACCCCTGAAGTCCAGCAATTTGTAAATTTGGAAACTCTATATTTCCATCTTAACATTGAGATCGTTGAGTTTTTCTTTACACTACTTGTGGTTTTTATCTTATTACTGAGTCGTAATCAAGAGTGGGCACAACATTTTTTTCCCTATTTTTGTGCTGTTTTACTGATTAGCTCCATGGTATTTGATTGGTATTCTTCAGGCTTACTTGAAGCTGGGGCGGTTATCAATGCAATGAGTTTTATTTACTTATTGATTGTCTTATTTGATCGTAAGATGCTGATTTTTACACTCATCTATGCCATTGCTGTATTTGTATATTTCTTGTCTAGTGGAATCGTTAATGGTCAAGTTCAATATAAACCTTTGTTTAACATTGATCAGATCGGTTATCCCAATTTTAAAAATTCGTTTTGGTTGTGTAGTACTGTTTACTTTAGTGCACCACCTTTTTTACTCGGTGTATTTATTCTCAATACCATACTTACGCAATGGTCTGCACGTGAGTCTTATGTCACGCAACTCAGTCGTAAGGATGGTTTAACGTCTATTTATAACCGCCGTATGTTGAATGAGTTTTTATTGCAGCTCGATGAAACTGAATCGTCTGACCATCCTTATGCCATATTATTAATTGATTTAGATCATTTTAAGTCGGTTAATGATACCTACGGACATTTGATGGGAGATCGAATTTTAATCAGTGCAGCGAATACCTTAAAGCAAGTTATTCGAAGAAGTGATGTTTTGGGGCGATATGGTGGGGAAGAATTTTTAATTATTATTGAAAATACACATCCTTACGAAGTTCAGCGTTTAGCCGAGCGTTGTCGTTCAGCACTCGCTAGCCACCGCCATGCCGTAGATCCTATGAAATCCATATTCGTAACGTGTAGTATCGGTGTGGCATTTTCACATCCGAGTCAAAGTTCATTACAAGTGGTGAATGAAGCGGACCAGGCGCTCTATCAAGCTAAAACACGGGGTCGGAATCAAGTCAGCATTGCTTAAATTCATTTAAACTGAATATTCCACCTGTAGTATAATTTTAAACATCTTGTTTTTAACTATATTTGCCTCAATATAGGATAAATATACGTTTCTAGTCTTTACGCTGTCTCATTTTTTTACGACAATACGCGCAGTTTTGAATTTAATTCAACTTCCCACATTTTTAAATATATCGGATTCTGATCTATGACAACCCCGCTGAATGAACGTCGTGTTGCAAACGCAATTCGTGTACTCGCAATGGATGCTGTGCAAAAAGCAAACTCTGGACATCCAGGTGCTCCAATGGGGATGGCGGATATTGCTGATGTTGTATGGCGCGAATTCTTGAGTCACAACCCTACAAATCCAAATTGGGCGAACCGTGACCGTTTCGTGTTGTCTAATGGTCATGGTTCAATGCTTCACTATGCATTGTTACATTTGACTGGTTATGATCTTTCAATTGAAGATCTTAAATCTTTCCGTCAATTGCATTCTAAAACGCCTGGTCATCCAGAATTAGGTTATGCACCGGGTATTGAAACAACCACTGGTCCATTGGGTCAGGGCATTGCCAATGCTGTGGGTTTTGCACTTGCTGAAAAAACTTTAGCTGCACAATTCAACAAAGATGACATTAAAGTTGTTGATCATTTCACTTACTGTTTCTTAGGCGATGGTTGCTTAATGGAAGGTGTTTCTCACGAAGCATGTTCATTGGCGGGCACTTTAGGTTTGGGTAAACTTGTTGCTTACTACGACGACAACGGCATTTCAATTGACGGTGAAGTTGAAGGTTGGTTCTCTGACGATACAGAACAACGCTTCTTAGCTTACGGCTGGCAAGTGCTTAAAGTGGATGGTCATGATGCAGATGCATTACGTGCTGCAACTTTAGAAGCGAAAGCTGAAACGAATAAACCAACACTCATCATTTGTAAAACGATTATTGGTTTGGGTTCACCAAACAAACAAGGTAAAGAAGATTGCCACGGTGCTCCACTGGGTAATGACGAAATCACATTAACCCGTGCAGCTTTAGGTTGGACTGAAGGTCCGTTCGAAATTCCTGCTGATGTTTATAGCGCTTGGGATGCAAAAGAAAAAGGTCAACAGGCTGAAGCTGCTTGGAACGACACTTTTGCTGCATATGCTGCAAAATATCCAACTGAAGCGGCTGATCTTAAACGTCGTATGTCAGGTGAATTACCAAGCGATTTCATTGCGAAGGCAGATGCTTATATTGCTGAAGTAAATGCTAAAGCTGAAACAGTTGCGACACGTAAAGCGAGCCAAAATGCGATTCAAGCATTTGCGCCATTGTTGTCTGAAATCTTAGGTGGTTCTGCGGATCTTGCGGGTTCTAACTTAACGCTTTGGAAAGGTGCACAAGGCGTTCAAGACAATGCTGCAGGTAACTACGTTCATTACGGCGTACGTGAATTTGGTATGACAGCGATTGCCAACGGTGTAGCCCTTCACGGAGGTTTCATCCCTTATGTAGCAACATTCCTCATGTTTATGGAATATGCACGTAATGCAGTACGTATGTCTGCACTGATGAAACAGCGTGTGATTCATGTCTATACACACGACTCAATTGGTTTAGGTGAAGATGGTCCTACACATCAACCCGTGGAACAGATTGCATCTTTACGTGGTACACCGAACCTCAACACTTGGCGTCCATGTGACACGGTAGAAGCTGCAATTTCTTGGAAATCTGCACTGGTACGTAGTGAAGGTCCAACAGCCCTCATTTTCTCTCGTCAAAACTTACCGTTCCAAACGCGTACTGATGCTCAAATTGCAGATGTTGCGAAAGGTGGTTATGTATTGGCTAAAGAAAAAGGCGAGTTAAAAGCCATTATCATTGCGACAGGTTCTGAAGTATCGCTTGCAATGGATGCGTATGCACAACTTGATGGTGTGCGTGTTGTTTCTATGCCATGTGCTGAAGAATTTGTGAAACAAGATGTGGCTTATCGTGAAGCAGTTCTTCCATCGAATATTCGTGCACGTGTTGCTGTAGAAGCGGCGCATGTTGATTACTGGTGGAAATTTGTGGGTTTAGATGGTCGTGTGATTGGTATGACGACTTATGGTGAATCAGCACCTGCAAAAGACTTATACCAACACTTTGGTATTACGACTGAAGCTGTAGTGGCTGCTGTAAAAGAAGTTATTGCTTAATCATCAACATTAAGCCAGTGGAAAAGCGCTCCATACGGAGCGTTTTTTTATTAAGAGGACTTAAGCAGAATATCAAATGTTGCTATTAAGATTGGAATAATCTGCTTAATTTTCTGATTCGGGCGTATAATATGCACGCCGAATCATTCGGAAAACATTTTAGTGTGGTTTTTAAGATCACAAGTGAGGAAATATGAGCCTGTATAACCAGATTAGTGATGAAATTACCTTAATGGATGCGGGTGAAGAGAAGTGGATCGGTCAGGATCTACCTTTAGAGAGCATGGTTGCAGTGGTTTTACTTCTTAAAGATATGGAAGAAGATAAAATCATTAAAGTACGTCGTCAAAACCGCGAGACAACGTCAGGTCGTAAACAAGTCGATCGCGTTTTGGTAAAAAAACTATAAGATTGTTTTTAATCTTTATAGTCACGCAAGGTCATATTTTATCAGGGATATGACCTTTTTTAGGTTTAAATGAATAATACTTTTAATAAAATGGGGTACAACAACAATCGCTTTAAGTTGAGTTTTCATTTATAAAATGATGAGATTTAAATGAGACTCTATATTTCATGAAACAGAATAATATTCAAATCAAACCGCTCTTATCAGAACAATATCAAGAATGGCTTCATCTATGGAAAGCTTATCAGACATTTTATCAGGCAGATATTTCTGAGCCAATCACTGCCAACACATGGGAAAAATTGATCGATCAGGACCAGCAGCATATTTATGGCTTTGCTGCGTTTAAGGATGATCAAGTGGTCGGTATTGTGCATATTATTGAGCATGATAGTTGTTGGACGATTCAGCCTTATGCCTATTTACAAGATTTATATGTAAATGAAAATTTTAGAAATCAGGGTATTGCACGACACTTGATTGAGTATGCTCAGCAAGTGACCAATCAGAGAGGTTGTGATCGGTTGTATTGGTTGACTCATGAGTCAAATGAAACAGCACAGCTTTTGTATGATCGAATCGCACGTAAGACTGGATTTATTCAATATCGTTGTCCTTAACTCCATCATAACTACAATATAAAAAATTACATTTTTATCGTTCTACCCATGCAACAAACCGTTTTATGTTTAAGGGTGCAATCATTTAAAAACTCTATAGACTAAAATGAATCATTAAAGCGAGAAAAAACATGAATTTTAAAACATTAGCATTAGGCTTAACCATTGCTTCAGTTGCAACTTTTTCGGTAGCAAAACCAGTTGATTATAAAATTGATCCAACACATACCGCGACAGTATTTACTTGGAATCACTTTGGTTTCTCTACACCATCGGCTAATTTCAGCGATATTCAAGGTACAATTTCAGTAGACAATGCAAAACCTGCAAATTCTTCTGTGAATGTAACAATTCCATTGACGAGCCTAAATACCAACGTAAAAGCACTCGATGAGCATTTGTTAAAAGCTGATTTTTTTGATGCAGAGAAATACCCAAATATCACGTTCAAAAGCACAAAAGTTCAAGCGATCAGTAAAACCAAATACAAAATCACGGGTGATTTAACCATTAAAAATGTGACCAAACCTGTGGTGCTTGATGCTGTTTTAAATAAACAAGCTGTGCATCCAATGAGCAAAGCGGAAACGATTGGTTTTAATGCAACAACGAGTTTTGATCGTTCAGCATTTGGTGTCGGTGCTTATGTTCCAAATGTCGGTGATAAAATTACTGTAAATATCACCACTGAAGCATCTGTTCCAACTGAGAAAAAATAATTTGATTGATGACTGACGCATCGTTTAATCAATCTAAAAAGCACCTAAGGGTGCTTTTTAGATTCTGATGCTATTGTCAGTCTCAGTATAAATCTTACTCAGTATAAATATTAATCACGATTTAGAATCAGTAAACATCCAAAGCTGATAAAAATGCCGCCTGTAATGGCATCAATTTTTTTACTGAACTTTTGATAATACGCATTGACTTTAGTTGCTGAAAATAGATAGGCCAACAATGCAAACCAAATTAAGCTTTCAATAAAAACCAATGCCAATAAAGAGCTTTGTTGAAACAGGCTAGCATCAGTGTTGATTGCAATGGCAAATACGCTACTGAAATAAACCAATGCTTTGGGATTCGCCATATTGGTCAGAAAACCTTGAATCAAGAGTTTTGCATAAGATTTTTCAGTATGTGGATTCTCTTCAACAACAACCGCATCAGATTTTTTAAACGCTGATTTTAATAGTTGAGTACCTAGATAAAATAAGTAGAGGCCACCACAGATCATCAGAACTTGTTGTAGCCATGCCATTTTTTGGAATAGATAGTGAAGACCACTTATTGCACACAGAGCCCAAACTAAAATGCTCAGCGAAATACCTAAAGCTGCAAAAAGTGCATGGGTACGAGATTGGCGGACAGCACTTTGAGTCACATAAAAGAAATCAGGGCCGGGGCTAATCAATGCGAAAAGATGAATAATGGCAATACTAATCAGAGGCGTCATATTATGCTTATCTTGAAATTTAAATTGATATTAGTTGAATTTTAAAGTGAGCAAAACACAACTTTAGAAGGGTTGAAATTCAAGACGCATTTTATTTGACCTAAATGCATTGAAAGTGTGGAGTCTTTAAAAGCCAGCAAATTTATGCGTGAAAATTAATGAAAATGCCTGCGTTGATAGGCACGTTATTCTAACAATTCGGCAATCTGATTCGAGGCCAAATTTTATTGTTAAAAGGCTCTTAAGCTATTTGAAGTTGTTGCATAAAATGACGAAGAATCAAATCGGCAGCATCCTCAAGTTGATCAGCATATTGTTGATTGTCACTACGTAGTCTGTGAATATCAATTTTCGCATGGCGTAATTCGCAGGTATGCCCAATTAACCATTTTTCTAAACTTTCAGCAGCCACTTCGATGTGGAATTGCAAAGCCAAAATATTGCTGCCCACTTGAAATGCTTGATTACTATAAACTTGAGAACTTGCTAATAAAGTCGCTTGTTCAGGGAGATCAAAAGTATCACCATGCCAATGCAGAACATGTGTATCAGCCAAAGGTTTGAGCATGTTATTGGTTGCAAGGCGAATTTCTAAAGGACTCCAACCTATTTCTTTTTGATGACCTGCATAAACTTTCGCACCCAAGGCATGCGCAATCAGCTGAGCCCCTAAACAAATCCCTAAAGTCGGCAAATTTTTCTCTAAACGAACTTTAAGTAAGTCAATTTCTTGTTGTAAGAAAGGGTAGTCAGCTGCTTCATAAACGCCGATTGGGCCACCTAAGATAATCGTCAGCCCTTCATAATCTAAAGCTTTAGTTAAGTCATCAATACCTGCCTCAAAATAACGAACCCGAAAACCAAGTTGATAAAAGACATCTTCAAGTGAGCCTAGATCTTCAAATGCAAGGTGTTGAATGGCATAGATCGTTTTCGGTAGGTGTGCAAAAGCAGTCATTGTCTAATTTAAATCGTACAAAATATATAAAGCACTTTAAGCTCAATTGAAACAAAAAAGAATGATTATTTTGTGAAATAAACCGTAATTTAAGGTGTAATCAAAGTATTTCTAAAGTGAATCATCCGCTTGGCAAATAACTTTGACTGATCGAGTCATCCCTCATAAGATCTAGATAAGTTCAAATAATAAAGAGTCGAAGGAAATGCAAAAAAGAGACAAGGAATCAGACGTGATTGATCGTAATTCTAAAGACCATCATTCAAATAAAGTTGCACTTGTGATTGGTGCAGGAGATGCAACAGGTGGAGAAATTGCAAAACGGTTTGCACGCGGTGGTTATATTGCCTGTATGACGCGTCGTAATGCAGATAAATTACAGCCTTTGATCGAATCGATTGAACACGAAGGTGGGCGTGCATTTGGATTTGCATCGGATGCACGTAAAGAAGAACAAGTAATCGAACTCATTGAACAGATTGAATCTGAGATTGGCCCGATTGAAGTCATGGTGTTTAATATTGGAGCAAATGTGCCTTGTAGCATACTAGAAGAAACAGCACAAAAATATTTTAAGATTTGGGAAATGGCCTGTTTTAGCGCATTTCTGACAGGGCGTGAAGTGGCTAAGCGCATGGTCACTCGCGAGCGAGGAACGATTATTTTTACAGGTGCAACAGCGGGTACTCGAGGTTCGGCTTATTTTGCTGCATTTGCAGGAGCGAAACATGCACTCCGTGCATTGGCTCAAAGTATGGCAAGGGAATTAGGTTCTCGAAATGTTCATGTTGCGCATGTGGTAATCGATGGTGCAATAGACACTGATTTTATCAAAGACAGTTTTCCTGCCCTTTATGAAAAGAAAGAGCAGGATGGCATATTAAATCCAGAACATATCGCAGAAAATTATTGGCATATCGCGCATCAACCGCGGGATGCATGGACGCATGAATTAGATCTGAGACCATGGAGTGAAAAATGGTAATGCTTCAAAGTAATCAAATCTACGTTAATTTGATTAGTTGATGAGATATCTGACTCATTTTTTATTTCTCATTACAGAGATAAAAAGGAGGCTTAAGTGATATACATGAAGTCTAGTAGAAGAAAAACGTCCAAAGTGAATATGTAAGATGGAAATCACTTTAGTCATGTAAATACACATATAGATTAATCATCAAGGGAATGGACAATGAATATCGTTGAATTTTATTTTGATTTGGGTAGTCCTTATAGTTATATCGGCTTTTATCAGCTACAAAAAATTGCTGAGCAGCAGCATGCTGAAATTATCTATAAACCGATGCTTTTGGGCGCAGTATTTAAAGCAACAGGGAATAGCAGTCCAATTATGGTTCCTGCCAAAGCACAATATGCCATGATTGATTTACGCCGTTGGTCAAAGCTTTGGAATATTCCTTTTAAGATGAATCCTAATTTCCCGATCAATACACTACCTGTCATGCGCTTAGTCACAGCAGTAAAATTATTTGCACCTGAACAATTTCACCAAGTATTAACAGGACTTTTTGATGCCATGTTTGCTCATCCACGAAATCTGAATGATCGAGATGAGTTAATCCAAGTGGCTACAATCCATGGCTTAGATGAAGCAAGAGTGAAGTTGTGGCTTGATGATGAAAAAGTGAAGAATGAGCTTAAATTTATCACTGAGGAAGCGATTGAACACGGTGTTTTTGGCGCACCAAGTTTTATTGTCAAAGATGAATTATATTGGGGTGTTGATCATCTACACTTTGTTGAAACTGCACTGAGTAATGTAAATACTTAGTATGATTTATATGTTCAGTAGCTCATTTTAAGGTGCTATATTTTTCTAAACGTTTTAGCTAGAAATTCAGATAGAAATATTACGAATGATTTAATGATCGCATGATTCATCGCATTAATTAACTGTAAATCATTAAGCTCAAAATAGAATTTCAATTCAAAATAACTACCCAAAAGGAAGCGAAAATGACACAACACGTTTTAGCCTATGCTGCATTGGATGCGCAAAGTCCATTGGTTCCTTTTAAATTCGAGCAACGTCAGTCACGCCCTGATGATGTCATTATTGATGTTGAATATTGTGGCGTGTGCCATTCAGATTTACACCAAGCACGGAATGACTGGGGCTTTAGTCGTTATCCGATCGTCCCAGGGCATGAGGTGATCGGTCGAGTCAAAAGTATTGGCAATGCTGTGACTAAATTTAAAGTCGGTGATTTGGTTGGTATTGGTTGTATGGTGGATTCGTGCCGTACCTGTTCGGCTTGTCATGATGGTTTAGAACAATACTGCGAACAGGGCAATACAGGCACCTACGGCAGTTTAGATCGCCACGATCAAAGTGTGACCTATGGTGGATATTCGCAAACCATTATTTGCAGTCAAGATTTTGTGCTGAAAGTGCCTGAAAACTTAGATACCAAAGCAGTCGCACCAATTTTATGTGCAGGGATTACCACATGGTCGCCATTACGTCACTGGAAGGTTGGACCTAAATCAAAAGTCGCTGTCATCGGGCTAGGTGGACTGGGACATATGGCGATTAAACTCGCGCATGCCTTGGGTGCAGAAGTAACCCTTTTTACTCGCTCACCAAATAAAGAACAAGATGGCAAAGATTTAGGTGCTGATCATGTGGTGCTTTCAACAGATAAAAGTCAAATGAAAGCGGTCAAAAATCAATATGATTTGATTATTGATACGGTTCCTTATGACCATGATTTAAAGCCCTATATTCCAACATTGGCATTGAGTGGAACATTGGTACTTGTGGGATATTTAGGTGAGTTCTCAACCAACTCTGTACCGATGATCATGGGGCGTAAATCAATCGCAGGCTCGGTGATTGGCGGTATTCAGGAAACGCAAGAGTTGTTGGATTTTTGTGGTGAGCACAATATTGTGTCTGATGTGGAAATAATTGATATGCAAAATATCAATAACGCTTTTGAGCGTATGCTGAAAAGTGATGTGAAATATCGTTTTGTGATTGATTTAAAATCCCTAAAAGATTGATGCACGCTTTATAAAAATCCCTGACGATCAGGGATTTTTTTATTTCATGGTAGGAGTTTTATAGAGGTATTTTATAGACGTATTTTATAGACGTTTTTATAGACTTGATTGGACTATGATGATTGAAAATAATCAGGCTTAAGCATTTTAAAATAATCTTTTCTGGCTAGCAGATACGTCTAAAACTTCAATTTCATGATCATCTTTGAGCTTTACACCAGAATAGCCTAAGCTTTTTGATTTTCTCATCAAGTTCATCAGTCGCTGGGTCGCAATCGGAATGCTTAAACCCGCAGGTCGAACGTTAGAAATACAATTTCGTTTCGAGTCTAAATCTCCTGATTTTGCGCCAAAAGTATAGTAAATCCCTAGGCTGTCAGGGGAGCTTAAACCGGGGCGTTCTCCAATGAGCATGATCAGCATTTTGGCTTTTAAAAGTTCACAAACCTGATCACCCAGTGCAACACGACTGCCTGTTGCAATCACGATGGGCGCAATTGTCCAATTTTCCTGTTTTATCTCAAGCTGTAATGACTGGATCAGTTTAAATGCATTTTCTTCAATTGCGAGAGCAGACAAGCCATCGCCAACCACAATACACACATCAAAGGCTGTGGCATGTTGATGCTGATATTGGGTGAGGACTTCAACGGAATCTTGAGCCAATACACGTCCTAGGTCTGGTCGTTTTAAATAGGCTTGTTTGTCTTCAGCTTGGCTTTTAACCGCAACAGTTTCTAGTCCGAGGCTTTGAATTTGTGCTGTTAATGATGCCACGTCAAGCGCTTGATAGACTGCATCGCGCGCTTGAGCATGTGCCAATTGGAATTCGAGCATCGGACGAGTTGGAATGCTAGAACCTGCACGACCAATGGCGATGCGTGCATCGGTAAACTGTTTAAGTTTTTCCCACTCATCCTGATGAAATGACGGATTAAAAAGATCATTTGGAATAAGGTTCATATGTTGCTCCTATGCCAACAGTCTTGAAAATTGTGAAGGCATTTTCTCTGCCCATTCAATACGTTGATGATGTTGTTTGAAAATGCCTTGCTGTGTAAGCCATTGATCAAATTCAGGTGCGGGTTTAAGCCCTAACAACTGTCTAAGATACAGCGCATCATGAAATGACGTGGTTTGATAGTTCAACATGACATCATCTGAACCCGGTATCCCCATAATGAAGTTTAGGCCTGCTGTGCCAAACAGGGTGAGCAGCACGTCCATATCATTCTGATCGGCGTCAGCATGGTTGGTATAGCAGACATCACAGCCCATCGGTAAACCTAGTAATTTGCCACAGAAATGATCTTCTAAACCCGCACGGATGATTTGCTTGCCGTTATATAAATATTCAGGACCAATAAATCCGACAACGGTATTCACCAATAAGGGATTAAATTTACGTGCAACAGCATACGCTCGAGCCTCAATGGTTTGTTGATCTACGCCGTGATGTGCATTACTAGATAAGGCGCTACCTTGTCCAGTTTCAAAATACATGACATTTTGCCCGACTGTTCCACGTTTTAATGCTAAGGTCGCTTCATATCCTTCTTGCAATAGCGCTAAATTAATACCAAATCCATCATTGGCAAGCTGTGTTCCAGCAATGGATTGAAACATCAGGTCAATTGGCACATTTTTTTCAGCCAACTGAATCCCTGAGCTGATATGCGTTAAAACACAGGATTGGGTGGGGATTTGATACTCTTGAATCACATGATCCATCAGTTTTAACAGCTCAGATAAATTCTGTAAATTGTCTGTGGCAGGGTTAATCCCAATCACCGCATCGCCATTGCCATACATCAAACCATCCAAAATACTGGCGGAAATACCCAGTAAGTCATCGGTGGGATGATTCGGTTGTAAGCGCGTGGAGAGGTGACCTTTTAACCCAATGGTATTGCGAAATTTCGTCACCACTTCACATTTACTGGCCACCAAGATCAAGTCTTGATTGCGCATAATTTTACTGACTGCAGCGACCATTTCAGGGGTTAAACCCATCGAAAGCTTTTGCAACTTTTCCGAGGTTGCATCACTACTTAGTAGCCAATTACGGAAATCTCCCACGGTAAAATGTGAAATCGGTGCAAACAGATCTGCCCGATGATCATCAATAATCAACCGTGTGATTTCATCTTGCTCGTATGGGATCAATGACTCATTTAGAAATGTTTTCAGTGGCACATCGGCCAAAGCCATTTGAGCTGCCACACGTTCTGTCGCATTTTCTGCTGCAACCCCTGCAAGTTCATCACCTGAACGTAGCGGTGTTGCTTTGGCCATCAGCGTTTTTAAATCTGAAAATACATAATGCTGATGACCGATTAAGGTTTTATACGTCATAAAACGATCCTTCTAAAGCGATTCTCTTAAAGGGATTACGTTAAAGCTCTTGTTCTGCTTTACGGATATTTTCAAACTCTTGTTCTGGCGTTCCAGCAACCAAATGATGGCGACTATAGAAAATGAAATAGGCAATAAATAGAACATAAATGCCTGCTGCCATGAACCACACCTTCGGATTCACCAAGAAACCTGCAATGACTGCAATCGCTGCTAAAACCAGTGCAATACTTGAAGTGACGATACCACCGGGTGTTTTATACGGGCGGTGCATATCAGGACGGCTTATGCGTAATTTGATATGCGAGAGCATCATCAGCACATAAGAAATGGTTGCACCAAACACCGCCATTAAAATGAGTAAATCACCTTCGCCAGTGAGGGATAAACCAAAACCAATGATGCCGGGAATGATGATGGCAAGGTAGGGCGCTTTATTTTTATTGGTGAGTGATAGTGATGTGGGTAGATAACCGGCACGAGACAAAGCAAAGATTTGACGCGAATAGGCATAAATAATTGAGAAGAAACTTGCCACTAGACCCGCAAGTCCGACAAAGTTTACAAAGCTGGCTAACCATGTATGTTGTCCATAGACGGCAACTAAGGCATCAACCAGTGGGGCGCCTGAATCTTTCAATAAGTTGGCACCCGCAGCACCGACGCCTAAGACTAAAATCAGAATCGCAAAGGTTGCAAGAATCAGCATGGAACCGATGAGTCCACGGGGTAAAGATTTGGTCGGATCTTTGGCTTCTTCAGCGGCAAGCGGAACACCTTCGACCGCCAAGAAGAACCAAATCGCGTACGGTACAGCCGCCCAGATCCCCATATAACCAAGCGGCAGAAATGCACTTGCTCCCGCTTTATCAGTAGACACAGCCATATCAAATAAATTGGCACTGTTAAAATGTGGAATCATGGCGATGATGAATACGAATAGCGCAACAGCAGCAATCGCAGTAATCACAAACATGATTTTTAAAGCTTCACCTGCGCCTTTTAAGTGAATGGCCATAAAGATAATGTAACAGGCTAAATAAACTTTCCAACCGCCTATCCCAAATAAACTTTCACAATAGGCACCGATAAAGCAGGCAATCGCCGCAGGTGCTATCGCATATTCGATCAGAATTGCGGTACCGGTGAGGTAACCACCAAAAGGGCCAAAAGCCGTACGGGCAAAACTGTATCCACCGCCAGCTGTAGGTAGCATGGTCGACATTTCCGACATAGACAGGCACATGCATAAATACATAATAGCAACGACGACGGTGGCGATAAACATGCCACCCCAGCCACCTTGCGCCAAACCGAAGTTCCAGCCAGCAAAATCACCAGATATGACATATGCCACACCTAGTCCGACCAATAACAGCCAGCCTACAGCTCCTTGTTTAAGTTGTCGTTTTTCAAAATATTCCTGTTGTGAAGAATTGGGTGTAGAAGTATGTGTTCTGTCATTATTAATTTCACTCATCATGAGCTCCAAAATATTATTTTGATTGATCTGCTGAGGAATGCAATTTAGATACCAGCGTCAGACCGAACTTCCCTGAAATGACTTAACTGAAATAATCTTTTTTATTGTTTTATAATTTTAATGATGAAAATATTCAAATCATGATCAATTTTTTTGTCGCTTAAAAGGCAATTACGACCCCGAAAGGTCGTAATTGAGCGTGTCTTAGAAGAAGCCCATCGCTTTAGTTGAATAACTCACCAACAAGTTTTTGGTTTGTTGGTAATGATCCAGCATCATTTTATGGTTTTCACGTCCAATGCCTGATTTTTTATAACCGCCAAAGGCAGCATGTGCAGGGTAGATGTGATAACAGTTGGTCCATACTCGACCAGCCTGAATCGCACGACCAGCACGATAAGACGTATGTGCCGAACGTGACCAAACGCCTGCACCTAGACCATAAATGGTGTCGTTGGCGATCTTAATCGCATCATCAAAATCTTTAAATGTGGCAACCGCAAGTACAGGTCCAAAAATTTCTTCTTGGAAGGTTTTCATGTCATTGGTGCCTTTGAAAATGGTCGGTTCGATATAGAAACCACCATTCACATCATGGCGTTCTTCACCACCCGTTAAAATTTGTGCTCCCTCACCACGACCTGTTGCAATACAACCCAAGATTTTATCTTGTTGCTCTTGTGATGCTTGAGCACCAATCATGGTTTCAGTATCCAGTGGATGACCTGTTTTGATGCGCTTCACACGTTCAACTGCCATTTCTAAGAATTTATCTGCAATGCTTTCTTGGACAAGCGCACGTGATGGACAGGTACAAATTTCACCTTGGTTCAAAGCAAACATGGCAAAACCTTCAAGCGCTTTGTCCAAGAATTCGTCATCTTTGTCCATAATGTCTTCAAAGAAGATATTAGGCGATTTACCCCCCAACTCTAAAGTCACTGGAATGATGTTTTCAGTCGCATATTGCATAATCATTTGACCAACAGCTGTTGATCCCGTGAATGCAATTTTTGAAATACGCGGATTGGTTGCCAGTGGACGACCGACTTCTACGCCATAACCATTGACGATATTTAAAACGCCAGGTGGTAAAATATCTTGGATCAATTCTGCAAGCACTAAAATGCTGACAGGCGTTTGTTCAGCAGGTTTAAGGACAATACAGTTACCTGCGGCTAATGCAGGTGCAAGCTTCCAAGCCGCCATCAGAATGGGGAAATTCCATGGAATGATTTGACCCACAACCCCTAAAGGCTCATGGAAATGGTAAGCAATGGTGTCGTCATCAATCTCAGAAATACCACCTTCTTGAGCGCGAATACAGCCTGCGAAATATCTAAAATGATCAATAGTTAAAGGAATATCTGCTGCAAGGGTTTCACGGATCGGTTTACCGTTATCCCACGTTTCTGCAACAGCCAATAATTCTAAATTTTCTTCTAAACGATCAGCGATTTTCAGCAGGATATTTGAACGTGCAGTGGTCGAGGTTTTACCCCAAGCGTCTTTGGCTTGATGTGCAGCATCAAGTGCCAGCTCAATGTCTTCGACTGACGAGCGTGGAACTTTCGTAAAGACGTTACCATCGACGGGTGAAATATTTTCAAAATATTCACCTTTGACTGGGGCTACCCATTTGCCACCGATAAAATTGTCGTATTGTGTTTTAAATTGGACTTTTGAACCGGGTTGGTTCGGATCGACATAGCGCATGTGAGTTCTTCCTTTGCTTATAGAGTTTATTTAGTGCATCTACACTTTGGTATAAGGTACATCTGTCCTATATTTGATTAGCATAACCAATATAAGGTTGGAAAAAGGTTGGAATGAAGCAGGTTTACAAGCATTCAACAATTGTTTACAACCAAGTTCAATACAGTGGATGTATGTCAGGAATTATTAAAAGAATCAGGAATGATCAGCATGCAAAATTTAATACTGAAAAGACAGCAAATAGAACGATTTAAAGAGAGAATTGGCGGATCAGCAGCACAAGCGAAACAACTTGGACAAAGTATTTTAAGTTCTTGGAAAAGATCCACTTTAGCCGCAATTCCAAAGGATCGCTCCGCTGCTCCAATCATTGATCAATCCATGCCAAAAGGAACAGCTTTAGAGCATGCATTAAACACGTGTTCAGATGAGCTCAAACATATTGCTCAGCAATCTTCCATGGTGATTGCCGTTGCAGATATTGCCAGCACCATTATTTGGAGTGCATCAAGCCGACAGATGCGAAAGGCTGCTGAAAGTGTGCATTTTATAGCCGGTGGGCAATGGCGGGAGGAGTTGGTCGGCACTAATGCATTGGCATTATCTTTAAAAACGCAACAATCGAGCTGTGTTTTTTCCAATGAACACTATATGAGTTCAGTGCATGATTGGGTCTGTTATGCCGCACCGATTATTGATCCTTATTCTAAACATGTGCTTGGCGTGATTGATTTATCCACGACTTGGAAAAATCACAACAGTTTAGGCTTATTGGCGGCTGAACGTTGTGCTTCCATTATCCAAACTGCATTAACAGAATATCAAAGTCAGCGATTGTATATTCGTAGCTTTGGGATGCCTCAAATTTTATTTAACGGTAAGGCTTTAGTGCTTACACCACGTCAAATCGAAATTCTGACCATTTTGGCATTATGCCCACAAGGTTTGACCTTAGATACCTTACATCAGGCTTTATATGGGGAGCGTAAAGTCAGTATGGGAACGCTCAAAGCAGAAATGTCACAGTTACGCGACCTGTTGGGTGGCATGCTTGGATCTAGACCGTATCGAATTTTGGCACATGTCGAAGCTGACTTTCTACAGGCAGAACAAGCGCTTGACGCGGCTTATATTGAAACGGCTTTAAAATTATGTAGCGGTGTGATGCTTGCCAAAACTGAAAGTCCTTTTTTGTGTGCTTGGCGTGACTGTATGGAATCGCGCCTCAGCGATGCGATATTTAAAGCCAACGACACGGATGTATTGCTCAAACATATTGCGCGTTATCCAGATGCGATAGATGCTGTGGAACGTTTGATCGAGCTGACACCATCAGAACATCCCGCACATCAACTCTTGATCAAATACAAACATGGGTCGGAATGAGTTCAGTCGATATTTGCTGTTCAAAAAATAATGAGTTCCTTAAACCTAAACAATTTTTAAAATTCACAGCTTATGTGATTTAGATTTTTTGTTCCAACCATTGAAAGAGGGTTTGATACACCTGCCTTCTCACTGGTTTTGCAGAGAGGACTAAATCGTGTAATCCGTCTCTAATCGAGATGATTTCAACATCACCTTGGATTTTTTTTGCATATTTTGAGATGTGTTTAACGTCTAAAATGACATCACTCGATTGAGCGTCGTGATTAAATTTTCGAGGATAAGTCGTTCGCTTTGAATGCATCACTAAGACGGGAATGTTTAATAATACGCCTTGATGAATCTCTTTTTGAGCTTCATAGATGGCATGCACAAAACTTAAATACACCATTGGATATTTTGTGGGTTTCCAATCTAAATTGAAATCCCATTCGCCTTTTAAGCTTTTATGTAGGCTCGTCACATAAAATGGATTTAACTCGCTTAGAAATTTAAGTTTTGGACATCTTTTACCGATTTTACTGAGTTGTGGTAAAGCCAATTTCTTCTTAATTATGCTCATATTAAAGTCATAAAAAGGACTGTTGAGCCACAATGCTTTGATGAACTTATTTTCAGGATGATGTGCGGCGTACAACGTGGTAATCAGTCCACCAGTAGAGTGACCGCTTAAGATAATAGAATCATGATTTTCTTGTACAATGATTTTCAATGCTTCTGTTATTTCCGCATCGTACTCATTTAAATGTCGAACATAAAACATCTTTTGATGGGGGAGATAAGAACGTCCGTATTTTCTTAAATCTAAGGCATAGAAATCATAACCTTGTTGATTAAACTGTTCAGCCAATTCTTTTTGAAAGAAATAATCGAGAAAACCATGAATGTATAAAACAGCTTTGGTTGTGTGTTGTTCTGCTTTTTTTCGAACCAATGTTGCAATGACTTTGCCTTGATCATCATCAGCAAGATTTAAGATCAACTGCTCATAAGCTTCACCTAAAATATCAGGACAATAATTCGAACGATGTGCTGATTCAAATGAAGTGGATGATACTTCTAAAGGATTTTGATCGGAAGATTGGGACATGGCTGAGGACTCAATTTATTTGATGTTATTGTCGTATGTCTATCATCCTTCATGATGTGATTTTTTTTGTCAAATGAATTTAAATAAAATAGCGAGAATACGCTTCTCGTGCTGAGCAAACCTCAAAATCAAGGTTTGCTCATCTAAGGATTGGGAGAGTTTAAGTCTAGAACACGAGAATGTTTAATCTAAAAGATCAAACACTTACATCGCCGCTTTAAATATTTCAACCACTTGCGCATGATTTGCTTTACGCGGATTGGTCAGCATACAGGCGTCATTTTGTGCATTTTCAGCCATGACGGACAGATCAGACTCTTTAACATTCAACTCTGCAAGGCCAGATGGAATACCGATTGAAACAGACAGTTCTCGGATTGCATTGATAGCTGCATAAGCGGCTTCATTGACTGTCAAATGCGCTGTATCTACACCCATAAGCTCTGCGATTTTTGCGTAACGATCTGGGCAAGCGATGAGATTAAATTCGCAAACATGTGGCAGTAAAATCGCGTTACATACGCCGTGTGGTAAGTTGTAAAAGCCACCCAGTTGATGTGCCATTGCATGTACGTATCCTAATGATGCATTGTTAAATGCCATACCCGCTAGATATTGTGCATAGCTCATCGCATCACGTGCTTCGATATTTTCGCCGTTGGCAACAGCAGGGCTGAGCCATTGGCTAATCATGGTAATTGCTTTTTCAGCACAAGCATCTGTAATCGGATTTGCTGCTGTGGACACATAAGCTTCAACGGCATGGGTCAGCGCATCCATCCCTGTCGCAGCTGTTAATCCTGCTGGTTTTGCAACCATCAGTTTAGGATCATCAATTGCCATCAGTGGAGTACAGCGCCAATCCACAATCGCCATTTTTACATGGGTATCTGTATTGGTAATAATACAAAAACGCGTCATTTCTGAAGCCGTACCTGCAGTGGTGTTAATCGCAATCAATGGGGTCATCGGTACCGTACTTTTATCGATCCCTTCATAATCACGGATATTACCGCCACCCGCTGTCACTAAACCAATCCCTTTAGCACAGTCATGCGATGAACCACCGCCTAGGGAGATAATGAAGTCACAATTGTTCTCATTGTAAGCTTCAACACCTTTCAGCACATTAATATCGGTTGGATTGGGTTCAGCACCTGGAAAAATATGGTAATCAACATTCGCTTCTTTTAAATAACCTGCGATCGTGTCTGCTACACCAAATTTGAATAAACCTTCATCGGTCACAATGAGCGCTTTTTTTGCACCTAAATTATGTGCTCTTTCACCGACTTCTTTAGAGCAACCTGGCCCAAAAAGTGAAACACATGGAATATAAAAGCCATTAGTTTGATCTGAAATATTTTTAAAAGCCATGGTTCGATTCCTTCTACCATTATGATGAATTTTTATCGGTGATCTATACCGTGCTTTGAGTATTCAATAAGACAATTCAGATGTGTACCTACCAAATACCTACCAAATACCTAGCAAAGACATAAAACATAATGAAATTGCAAGGATTAGATTTTAAAGATTGAACTGGAAAATCAAGGTATTAAATTGCTATATATCAAATCATTCCTTGTTTATGAAAGGATTGAATTTAAGACAAAAGAAAGTTTTTGTACTGCCCTTAGTTGCTTTTGTCATTACGTTGGAATGATTTTATAATTACTTTTAGGTGTTTTAGACGATAAATGTAATCAAACTAGAGCGAATAAATATCATAATTTTATTTAAATGGTTGGAAGTTTAGTATAGATCGAGTGCTAAGCATAAATTTGCTGAGCACTCTTGTTCTTAAATAGATTTAATGGTTTTAGATAAATTTTAGAGATAGTGTTTCACTAAAGCGAAAGTCTGATCATAGAGCTGATGTGCGAGCTTTAAATCTTTGGCTTTCGCAGAGCGAATAGCGGGTGTTTGCAGACTGACATATTGACCTGTCCGTTTTGACCATGATGGATCTAGTGCCATTTTTTTAATGAGTTCTGCGGGTTTATTAGGAGAAATTAAAAATAATTTAATCACCATATATTGATATTTAGGTAACTCACGATAAATTTCAGAATCGACACCACCGGGATGTAGGGCATTGGAGGTAATTGACGTATTTTTAAGTTTGTCTGCCAAGGCATTACTAAATAAAAGATTGGCTAATTTACTGTTGCCATAGCGTAGGACGCCATTATAGTTTTTTACATCTTCAGTTTTAAATTGATCAAATTTGATGGAACCCATCAGGTGCATCATTGAAGCCAGATTAATCACTCGACCCGCTTCTGATTTTTTCAATAAAGGCAAAAGCTTTAATGTCCACAAAAAATGACCAATATAATTCACGCCAATTTGTTTCTCAAAGCCATCTTGAGTCGATTCTAAAGTCGGTGACATAATCCCTGCGTTATTGATCAACACATCGATTTTATCGAGTCTTGCAAGTAGATCATTCGCAGTTTGATTGACTTGATCTAGACTATCGAGGTTGAGTGGAAGGAGTTCAACTTTTCCAGTGCCTAAGCGTTCTAATCGTTGTTTCGCTTGCTCAGCTTTTTGAGGATTACGGCAGGCTAAAAAGACATGATGTCCATCTTGAATGAAGCTTTTCGCTGTAGCAAATCCAATACCTGTGTTTGCACCTGTAATGACGACTGTTTTCATTTTATTCAGATATCCTTATTGTTTTGACTTTTATAAAATAAATCATAGAACGATATTTATTCGTTAGTTTTAATTAATAAAAGTGCAGTATGTATCTGCTAATTTAATCATGCGAGCTGATGACTTACTTTTAATATAGACAATTGTTATAGTCAATTTTGATTGTTAGACAGTCACAGCTTTTCTTAGTATTTCCGATCAAGTTTAAGCGATGCACATTGAATCTTTACAGAATATGAACGGTTCCATTTGCTAAATGCATAATAATGTTTAAGATTCATCTTCTTTCACTATCTGCCTGTATTGGGTGCTGCCATGAGTCAAAAACATGCTTAAAACACCGAATCAGAATCACCAACAAACAGCTCAAAGCTTATTGGATCATTCAGCGACCTTGAAACAGTTGTTTCAAGATCAATGGTTTTATTTGTGGACACTGACACCACAAAATCTATGGATGATCGATGCAAAAAATAAACAGTTATTGATTGCAGATGGACTGGTTAAAATTAAATTTTCAGAAAATATAAAATCCTTAGTACAAGTATCGAGTAGTCATAAAAATATTAATATCGATAACATCATCGATTTTGTTTTTGACAAAATGACCTTTTTGATTCGAGATCTAAAAGCACAGCATTCATTATTTTTACAAACCAAGGTTCAGTTATTTAGACAGCTTTTGGTTGAAGAAGTGTTTAAGTGGGTGGATGGCGAAAATCGTGTGGAGCATTTTTTATATAATTTGAGCGTAGCTGAAGCCGAAGTGATTGATCGAATCATGCTAGATGCGGGTTATTACGAAGAAGCGCATCTCACTGATTTTGCAAAATTTGGTAAAGAAATTCCTTTAGATGTTGAATTGAATTTTAAGCATTTGAGTTTGGTCAATTCGGTCTTAGGGTCAAATTTTTTACCTGTTCAGCAACTGATTCCTCATTATGACGAACTGTGTTTTTCAGCGGCTCAGTTCATGCCAAAACCGTTATATCGTATTGTAGAATCGGCTTTTGAAGATCAATTTACATTGTCTCAAGTCGTTGAACATCAAAATGACTTTAAATTGTTATTAGATCATGCTAAAGAACAACCACATTTATTGGGTTTTACTCAGTGGATGAAACGGGGCTATTGGCAGTATAAAGATATATTCAGTAAGAAAAATTTTATCACCACTGAATCCGTGTATTGGGATGAACGAATCTCAAATATTTTCCCTTTGTTTTATTATAAACGAACGGTGAACTGGTTATTTAAACAAGATCAGCAGGTGATCGATTGGGTCGCTCAGAATTTGGATCACTTGAATGTTCGAATTTCAGTGACAGCAATCAGTTTTATGGACACCAGTCAGATTCATCCACAGGTTATTTTACACAGCTTAAAGTATTTTGAATCCGTGGTCGCACATTGGTTTGTCGCTGAAATGAGTCATTTTGCACTTCAGCATCATTGGATAAGTTATTCTAATGAAGCAGAGCCGAAGTCTCAGGCTGTCCACCCATATATTTTAAAATCAACGACACAGCAAAATCCACACATTAAAAATAAGATACAAATTACAAATTCAGTTTTATATACAGAAGAATGGCTGAATTTACTGTTTTTATTGAGCAAAGATGATCAACGTATTGCCAAACAGGTTTATAGCGCTTTATCTCGTGTGATTCATGCGTATATGCTCTTTTTGCAAAGAGGCATACAAGATCTACCTGAAGAATTGATTCAGTTTATGCATCCGCAGATGCAACAAAATCCACGCTTTCAACATTTGCTCAAAAAGAATCAAATCGATGCACAACAATTTCGAAAACATTTTAAACATCCATCCACACGAATTGATCAACCGATCAGTGTATTTGACTCTTATGTCGCAGATTTTTTAAATGATTTATTTTCGAATCATGCAAGTTTCCCTAAAAATCTGACGTGGGGTGGGCTGTTTCAACAAGCTGTGCGTTGGCATCAGCAAGCATATTTTGATGCAACGCTGAGTCATTTACGTAAAAGAATATCCATTACTTCATGGAAAAGAGTGAGTCCACAACACGTCATGTTTACTGAGCATTGGAAGTTTGAAGAGCTCAATGATTTAGACATGATTATTCATGAATCTATTCGATTCAAACATTGCTTAGCGTTGTCTTATACAGAGCGAATCGCAGCAGGTGAATATGTGGCATTTCATATGACCCATTTGGAAGATGAAAATATTCATCTCACCTTAGGATGTTTCTATAAATTTGATCAATTGCATTTTGATCAGCTGCGTTTGCCGAATAATGAAGTTGCAGATCAAAAAACGGAGCAAGAAGCCCAAGCTTTTATTGATAAGGTCAATCAGCATTTAATTTGGGACTTTAAAGAGCAAAAAGTTCAATAAAGTTTAAAGGCTATGATTGTAAAGGGGAGATATTTTAAATCTAATATTTTTTGATGAGGATTATTTTAACATTTCGCATGAAAGGATTGTATTTATTTAAACCCCATACTCGATCTTTAAAGTGTGTAAATACCCTCAAGACGAGCGCAGAATCTGAATTTGAACTTAACTTTTAATGCAAAAATCGTTAGTCTATGACGGTCTGATAAGGTTAAGGTTGTTATGAAGCAAGAAACTGCACTAAAACTCATGAAAGCAGGTGAAAGTGTCTTTTTGACAGGTTCCGCTGGTGCAGGAAAAACCTATACCTTAAACCAATATATTAATTATCTTAAAGCCCGCAAAGTTCCTGTAGCGATTACTGCATCAACGGGGATCGCTGCAACGCATATGAACGGCATGACCATTCATACTTGGGCGGGTATTGGGATTAAAGACTTTTTGTCAGATGATGACTTAAAGCGTATGAAAGAGCGTAAATACCTCAAAGAGCATTTAGAAAATGCCCAAGTACTGATTATTGATGAAATATCCATGTTGCATGCCAAACAATTGAATTTGGTCAATCAAGTCCTCAAATTTTTTAAAGAATCTGATGATGCCTTTGGTGGTATTCAAGTGATTGTTGCAGGGGATTTCTTTCAGTTGCCGCCTGTAGGACGCAATGATGAGAAAAATCGCGATAAATTCTGTTTTATGTCGCAAGCTTGGGTTGAGGCAAAATTTCGTGTTTGTTATTTGACTGAGCAACATCGTCAGGATGATTCGGCACTCAATGATATTTTAAATGCCATTCGTTCACAAAGTATTAATCAACAACATATTCAAGCTTTAGAACAAACACGTCAGCAAGATATTGGTGAGACTTTCACACGCCTATATACCCATAATATGGATGTCGATAGTATTAACTATCGTCATTTAAATGAGATTGATGGTGATGGACATCAGTTCTGTGCGCAGATGGATGGTAATGACAAACTGATTGAAACTTTAAAGTCTTCAGTTCGTGCACCCGAAGAACTCACTCTAAAAAAACATGCCAAAGTCATGTTTGTCAAAAACAACTTTGACATGGGCTATATCAATGGCAGTTTGGGTGAAGTGATTGGTTTTGAAGAAGTAGATGATCACGGTATTTTACCTAAAGTAAAATTAACCGATGGAACAGTCTTATTGGTTGAGCCTGAAACATGGTCAGTGGATAATGATGCAGGAAAAACTATCGCCAGTTTTTCTCAAGTCCCACTTCGTTTGGCGTGGGCGATCACCATTCATAAATCTCAAGGCATGACCTTGGAAGCAGCTGAAATTAATTTGTCGCATACCTTTGAGAAAGGGCAAGGTTATGTCGCAATTTCTCGTCTAAAATCGATCAATGGGCTGCGATTACTTGGGTTTAATGAGCAAGCTTTAGAGCTGGATAGTCTTGCCATTAAAGCAGACCGCCGTTTTCAAGAGTTATCCGAAGAGGCTGAAACTCATTATGCAGATGTGAATTTAGAAGCACAGCATAAAGCCTTTATTCGCCACTGTGGCGGAACGCTGAATGAAACTGAAATTACGCGTAATGAAAAGAAAATTGCCAAGAATGCGGGTAAGCAGAATTATGCAACAGCCACCTTGGATGAAACCAAAGAACTGTTTATGGGTGGTTATGAAATTCAAGATATTGCGGTTGAACGCGGGTTAACGCCAGCGACCATTATCAATCATTTAGCGAAGCTACACCGCGAGCAAGGCTTGGATATTTCTGTCGCACATCCAGGTGATGAAGTGGTGGAACAAGTTCGCAAGATCTATAAGAAGTTGATGAAGCGTCAAAACCCAGAGCATTTAAATGAAGATGGTAGTATTAAATTACGTCCTATCGTTGAAGCAACCGCACCACGTATGGGCTACGATCAAGTGAGATTGGCACTTTTATTTGTAGAGTAAGCTGTTAAATAGAGTTGTCATCTAGATTTATACTGCAATGTATTAAAACGTAAGGAAAAGAAGTCATGCCACAAATGTTCGTAGATTATTCTGACAATATCAAAAATGTGGATAAGCAAAGTTTATTGCTTGGACTTAACCGTGCTTTATTTGATACAGGATTAGTGGGGCACGAGTTTGATATTAAATCTCGAATCCATGCGGTCTCAGATTTTTTGATTGGCTTTGGTGATAATAATCAGGCTTTTATTTTTGTACGTTTACAAGGTTTAAGTGGTCGTACGGATGAGCAGAAAAATTTAATGACAGATCATTTGTCTGAATTTTTACAGTCTTTTAAAGGCTATACAGCAGACGGTTTAGAGGTACAACTCTGTGTGGAATTTGCTGAAATGCCGAAAGAGATTTATCGTAAGATTAAAGTGCAACAATAATTAGCGTTGATTTGAACTGTACTGATTTAAAAAGGGTTGATGAGTTTAGATATCAACCCTTTTTTATTATGCAGATTTTATTATGCAGAACATAGAAGCGCTAACATTTGATTAAAATTTTAGCTCAGCACCTGAATCTCTGCATATTCCTCAAACATTTCCGCATTCATTGCATGTATATAGTCAATAAAAGCCACATTAAAACTGCCAACCGTTTGCGCTTCTTCAAATGCAAGTTTTCCTGCAATTGCAAAATGCACATGCGCTGAAATTGCTGCGATGGTTGGTGTACTGACTGCACTATAAGCTGCGATTAACGCTCCTAAGGCACAACCTGTTGCGGTCACTTTAGGTTGTAAGTGTGAGCCACCATTGATTTGAATGACCGCATTGTATTCTTTTGAAATGATAAAGTCGGATTCACCAGAAATTGCAATACATTCGCTATATGCAAGCAACGATTTGGCATGCTCATAGACTTCAGCGCTATTCAACGTGCTATCAACACCTTTAGATTGAACCTGATTGCCAGCTAAAGTGCTTATTTCAGAGGCATTACCACGAACAATGGAGGGTTGGAATGCTAATAGCTCATCTACTTTTTCTGAGCGCCATTTTAAAAGAGGACCATAACCCACAGGATCGAGAACCCATGGCACTTGATGTTGTTGTGCCGTTTGCGCTGTGATGGTCATGGCTTGCATTTGTTCAGTGGTTGGCGTGCCTAAGTTGATACTGACAGCACCGCTCATTTCTGCAAAGGCTTCCGCTTCATAAGGATTATCAATCATCGCAGGCGAAGCACCTGAAGCTAAAAGGACATTGGCAACATAATTTGCTGCAACGGTATTGGTAATACAATGCACCAAAGGTTGCTGTGTTTGTAATGCTTTCCATGCTTCAATCACCATTTGCAAAATCGTCTGAGTATCCAATTGCAGTTGATGGCTCGCTGATGTTAAGAGTTGTTCAGGATGATTCATGATAATCCCTTATCGGGTGAAAATAGTTTAGCTGATGAAATGGGTTAACGAGTGAAGCTGTTTATCGAGTAAAGCTGTTTATCGAGTAAAATAGTGGTCTTGCTGTTTACAGTTTCGACAGAACAAGGAAACATAATCATTGGCATCATATTCCACCGTGAGTTCATTTGAACCGCAATGCATACAACGCTTTTGAGAATAAAAGTTTAATCGAGGTTCGATTTTTTTCCAAGAACGCCAAATCGGTTGGAAAAAGATATTCTCATCATAACCAAGAAATCGATAAAACAAGATTTCACTCATACGACTCAGTGGAATATTGTTGGGACGTGGTAGGGTATAAGTTTCCCACTTTTCATTTAAAGAACGCTCACGATATTGTTCTAAGGTCTTTTTGAGCAAGTTGGTATTGATGAAGTTTTCATTACGCGCTTTTAACGCATTTTGTTTATGTAAATATTCCAAAGCATTTTGGATCATATAATAAATTTGCCCGACTGCAAGTGAATCCATGAGACGGAAACAAAACACTTGAAAGCTATTATTGCCTGCGATTTGAATACCCCAAGTGCGACAGTAATGTTGTGCAAACTGAATAATCTCTTGGTATAGCAACATATATAAGGCACTTTTCACTTCATCGGCATCTTTAAAAGGGATACCCATGGTCAAGTTATGAAAAAATAAATGCCGTAAATGCTGGGTCAAACTAAATAAACTGGGTTCAGAATAGCCATCTAAACGAACATTTAAATAGTACTGACTGACTTCATCCGAAAATACTTTCGGCACTAAAATTTGATCTTTTAGCAGATTTTTAATCAGACCATTTTGAAAGAGATAATTTGGACTAATCGGATGGTATTTAATGACAGCCCAGTCGATATATTCATGATATAAACTGCCTTCACGTACTTGTTGATCCAAGATGCTGAGCAAAAAAAGTTTATTGATGAAACTTAATTGATCCAGTTCATATTCATAATTTTCTTTGGTCTTTTTGCTGTATTTGCGCTGTTCTTGTACGCGTGTTTCGGCTAAGATTTTCTTTCTTTTGGCTAAACAGGTATCACAGTGGCAGTTGCCTTTATTGTCTTGGAAAACACGATGTTGGCAATGGGAGCATTGATGAAATTGCGTTGGTTGATCATATTGTTCTGCTTCAATCCACAGCATTGCCGCCTGACAGAGCGGGCAACGAGTACTTTCATCAAGCTGTTTTTGCAGAATTTGCAGCATAAATTAATCAATAAAATGAACTGTGGTTTTGATTATACACATTTCAAGGTGGGGAGTTGAAACAAGCGAGATATCGAGATTTCTAATTTTCGTTAGTCTTAAGTTGTTTGATTGGAGACGTCTAAGCTCGAAGTATTTTGAAACAATTAGATGACTTATACGTGATGCGTAAAAAAAGTACAAACGTCGACTAAATATTCAAAATTTATTGAAAAAATCAGTCTGAGCTCCCATATCAGACACAAAGGCAATAGCACAGACAGATGATAAATCTTGGCGTATGATCAAATGCTTGATCAAATTTTTTGTGTTAAAAATTAAATTGCATTAGAAGCCATCGTGAAGAATTTCTCTGCTTAAACAACAGAATCAGGACATTATATGAATATCGCGGCAAATCCAGTGATTGAAGCAGATCAAACTGTTTATTTAAAAGACTACCAAAAACCTTCTTTTCTTGTAGATTCAATTCATTTAGATATTCAAGTTTTTGCAGATCATACTCTTGTGAATTCAACGCTGGTAATGAAGCGTCAAACCGCAGGGGAATTGGTACTGCTTGGTCGTGATTTAGAGCTTAAATCCTTACAATTAAACGGTCAGCTACTGGACGCGTCGCAATACCGTTTAGATTCAGAACAATTGGTCATTCAGAATGCGCCAGATGAAGTGATTTTAGAAACTTCAGTGGTGATCCACCCTGAAACCAATACCCAACTTGAAGGTTTATACCTTGCGGGTGAAGGGCTGTTCGTGACTCAAAATGAGCCAGAAGGTTTCCGTAAAATTACTTTCTATCCTGATCGTCCAGATGTATTGTCCGTATTTACGACACGTGTGGAAGCAGATAAGAAATTCCCAGTGTTACTTGCCAATGGTAACTTGCTAGAAAAAGGTGAAGCTGGCGAAGGTCGTCACTATGCGATTTGGGAAGATCCAACGCATAAACCCGCATATTTATTCGCATGTGTGATTGGTGATTTGGCTGTATTAAAAGATCATTATGTGACTTCAGAAGGTCGCAATGTTGCTTTAGAAATTTATGCTGAAGAAAAAGATATTCCAAAATGTCATATTGCCATGGAAGCTTTAAAGCATTCTATGCGTTGGGATGAGGAGCATTATGGTCGTCCATATGATCTTGATAATTATATGATCGTAGCCACCAGTGCATTCAACATGGGTGCAATGGAAAATAAAGGTTTGAATATTTTCAATACTTCATGTGTTTTAGCAGATGAAGAATATACCACTGATGCTGCGATTATGGGGGTTCAAGCGGTGATCGCGCATGAGTATTTCCATAACTGGACAGGCAACCGTATTACGTGTCGTGATTGGTTCCAACTGTGCTTAAAAGAAGGTCTAACGGTTTTCCGTGATCAGTCTTTCTCAGAAGATTTACAATCTGCTGCGGTGCAACGTATTGATGATGTTGCGGTTCTGAAAGCCCATCAATTCCCGGAAGATTCAGGTCCATTGTCACATCCACCACGTCCAGATCATTTTGTAGAAATTAATAACTTCTATACGGCGACAGTGTATGAGAAAGGCGCTGAAATTAATCGTATGATGGCGACTCTACTGGGTAAAGAAAAATTCCGTAAAGGCACAGATGAATATTTCCGTCGTCATGATGGTCAAGCGGTGACTGTGGAAGATTGGGTTGCGGCATTGAGTGCGGGTTCGGGTGTCGATCTGTCTAATTTCTTAACCTGGTATAACCAACCAGGTACACCAAAACTTGAGGCTCAAGGTGAGTATGACGCAGCTTCACAAAGCTACAAGCTCAGCTTAAAGCAAAGTCTCAAAGCTCATCCCAAATATCCAAATTTAAAAGCAGTTCCGATTCCTGTCGCTTTGGCATTATTTAATGCTAAAACAGGCGAACAGCTCACCTTGAATTCTCAAGCGTTGTTTGAAAATGGCGTAAAAGATGGCGTTTATTTATTTGACCAAGATACTGCAACCATTGAATTTACAGGCTTAACAGAAAAACCTGTGGTGTCATTGCTGCGTAATTTCTCTGCACCAGTTAATCTTGAGTTTAACTATTCAGATGAAGAACTTGCATTCTTACTTCAGTATGAAACCAATGGGTTTAACCAGTGGCAAGCGACTCAAACGCTGTTAGAGCGTATTCTGTTGAATGGTCATGATGCAACGATTTACTTGCAAGCAATGAAACAAACGATTCCGACTTTGATTGATCAAGACCCACTCTTGGTTTCTCGATTGTTTGATGTACCAACAGAAGGGTATTTGGGGAGTCGCATTGATTCGGATTATCAACCCATTAAAATTCAAGAGCAACGTAATGCATTGTTGACTAAGCTTGCTCAAGAATTTGGTTCATTCTGTAAAGAGACTTATTTGAGTCTTGATCCAAGTGTACAAAAAGAATTTTCTCAGGCCATGGGTGTACGTGCACTTAAAAATATCATGTTGAGTATGATTGCACGTCAGGGCGATGCGTCTGCATTTGAATTGGCGGATGCTCAATATAAGACAACCAAAAATATGTCTGAGCGTTTAGGTGCGCTAAAAGTATTGGTTTGGAATGATGCACCTCAAGCTGAAGCGGCATTGATCGATTTTTACATGCGCTTTAAAGATGAATCATTGTCGATGGATCAATGGTTTATGGTTCAAGCTGCACATCCGCAAGCAGATGCTCAAACGATCGAGTATTTAACATCGCATCCTGATTACGATTTGGCGGTGCCGAACCGCATTCGTTCAGTCAGTAGCGGTTTAAATGCCAATCCTGTCAATACGTGGAGCTTTGGTGTTCAGCACTATATTCAATTGGCTCAATATTTGGATGAAAAGAACCCGATTATTGGTTCTCGTTTACTGCAAGTATTGTCTCGTTGGTATACCTTGGCTGAGCCTCAACGCAGTCAGGTCAAAGCTGATTTAGAAGCCTTAAAACCTCTAGTAAAATCGAAGAATGTGAGTGAAACTTTAAACAGTATGTTGAATGTTTAAAATGAATTAGCATTTGATTTAACAGACGCATTTTGACTAACAGCCTGAGAATTCTCAGGCTGTTTTTTATCGAAAAATCTATAAAAATTGATGGCTTATTATTGAGATATACTTTGTATAATATGTAGCTATTGTGATAAATTACACAAAATAATATCAGCCTATCCTGTTTTTATTGGTCATGTTGAAGTGATCTAGGTTTTGGATGAGTATCGTAAAAACGTCAGAGTGAACTATGTTAGTTAAAATAGAAAATGGGTTTTATTTAAATGCACAACATATTATTGCTGTGCGAGTTTCACGATCAGAAGCAAAAGGTCAATTTATTGTGAATATTGAATATACGCCGAATAGTTTACAAAAAGCGGGTGTGTATGAGATTGCTTTTGAAACCAAGATTGATGCGGAACGTTATTTGCAAACATTGAATCAAGCTCTACCAAAGTAAAGTATTTCTGTTTAAAATATTTCTTTCAGATGATTGAATTTAAGCTGCTTTATAGATCGAAATAATCTTTTATTACGGGAATTAACTGAGCTGAAATGGGCCATTCAATTTTTAAAATCTAATGCTGTTCTTGGTTATTTCTAATCTACGATATGTTCTCAATACAATTAAATATCTGAGTTGAAAGTAGCATCGTTTAAGATGATTAACTCAAAATAAAAAAGCAGTCCTGAGACTGCTTTTTTAATTCAATAACTTGGAGAAATCCCTTAACTTTCTAAAGTCATCAAGCTTGCATTACCACCTGCAGCAGCCGTATTAATACTCAATGCACGTTCGATGATTAAAGGCTCAATACATAATTGGGTTTGATTCTCTTCGAAATGGCTGATCGCAATAATTGCACCATCGCGCTTAGCAATTTGATCTTGTAGCTGAGTCAATTGGGCTTGAGTACCGTGATGGAAAACAGCATCAAATTGACCAGATTCAATATTTGAAATGCTATGAATGTTTTGGCGCAATTTCTCAGGCATTTTAGACAAATGTTGGAGCACAAAAGTATGATCCGCCAATACGGTCAGTTGAGCACCAACAGCGAAGATGGTATTCATTTGCGCTAAATACTGCTGTTCAGTTTGAGCGATACTTAATACACGTTCACGGGGTAAAACCGTATATTGATTCGATTCACCTGTCGGACCAGGTAATTCATAAATACCGACTGGAGAGTAAACCTCTGTCAAATCAACTTGAGGGAATTGTTGTTTTGCCCAAGTCCTGAACATCGCATAAATTGAATGGTCATGCTCTGAAGTGTGATGTGCAGTTTGGTTTGCGACAGTAAGCTGATTGAGCGTACCAAAGGGTTGTTTAAAGCTTAACGTATTGGGTTGCATTAATTTATAAAGGTAGAGCGGTCCACCTGCTTTAGGACCCGTCCCAGATAAACCTTCGCCTCCAAAAGGCTGAACACCGACGACAGCACCCACAATATTGCGATTGATATACAGGTTGCCGACATGCGCTTTTTGAATTACGGTTTGAATGGTTTCATCAATACGCGTATGTAAACCCATCGTTAATCCGTAGCCTTTGGCATTAATGTGTTCAAGTAATTGATTGAGCTCGCCGTATTTATAGGTGATCACATGCAATACCGGACCAAATACTTCTCGTTTAAGATCATCTAAATGCGGTAATTCGATCAATGTCGGTGGAATAAAAGTACCTTGGTTGAGATTTTCAAGATTTTTGGAATTTTCACTATTGTTTGAGCTTTCAAGCTTAAATTGATGAACGGGATAGCCCTTTGATCGCATCATTTCAATATGATTTTGAATATTTTGCTGTGCCTCGGTATCAATCACAGGACCGACATCAGTATTTAATAATTGTGGATTACCCAATTTTAATTGTGCCATTGCACCTTTCAGCATTTGAATCAATACATCAGCATTGTCTTTTTGCACGCAAAGGACACGAAGGGCAGAGCAACGTTGACCCGCACTATCAAATGCCGAATTGACAGCATCTAGAACCACTTGTTCTGTGAGTGCTGAAGAATCAACAATCATCGCATTTTGACCACCGGTTTCCGCAATAAGCGGTATCGGTTGTCCTGAAGGGCTTAAGCGTTTCGCCACAGTCTTTTGCAAAATCTTAGCAACTTCAGTCGATCCAGTGAACATAATCCCGTGAATACGATGATCACTCGAGAGTTGAGCACCTACAGTTTCACCGCGACCTGGTAATAGTTGTAAGACAGCTTCAGGAACACCCGCTTCACGTAAAATACCGACAGCTAAACCTGCAATCAACGGTGTTTGTTCCGCAGGTTTTGCAATCACGCAATTACCAACGACTAATGCCGCTGAGATTTGACCTGTGAAAATGGCCAATGGGAAATTCCATGGGCTGATACACAAGATTGTTCCCAAAGGCTTTAATTGCGTAGGACGACCAAATGAAATCGCTTGAGATGCGTAATATCTTAAGAAGTCGACAGCTTCGCGAACTTCTGCAATCCCGTTGGCATAGGTTTTACCGCTTTCACGGCTCAGTAAAACCATGAGTTCTTGGATGCGTGATTCCATAATGTCGGCAGCTTTTAATAACATTGCTGCACGGTCTTCATTTGACACTAATGTCCAAGCTTGATTTGCATTTTGAGCTTGTTGCAAAGCTTGATCAACTTGTTCATGTGTCGCTTCAATCACAGTACCAACATGATCTGTATGGTTTGCTGGATTGATAATCGCTTGAGCAATCGCTGTATCTTTTTGAGATACGAAATTAATTTCAGCGCTAGAACTCGAAGTTTTGAGAGAAGAGGGTTCTTTCGCAAGCATGGGTTGACAATGCCATTGCTGATCAGCCTTTTCCATAACGACACGATTCAGTGCTGTTAAGGTTGAATCATCCGCTAAATCTAAGCCTTTTGAGTTTTGGCGTATAGGTTGGATAACATCGATAGGCAATGGAATAGCTGGGTGCATTTCACCAATATTTGAGGTCACTTTTGCTGTATGCATGATTTCGTGAATAGGATCTTCTATCAAATCATCAATTTTTAAAGTTTTATCAGCAATACGATTGACGAAAGAAGTATTCGCACCATTTTCAAGTAAACGACGGACTAGATAAGCCAAGAGTGTTTCATGGTTGCCTACTGGGGCATAAATACGACATGGGACATTCAATTTATTTTCAGATTTCGGCCCGACCACTTGCTCATACAGCGGTTCACCCATGCCATGTAAGCACTGGAATTCATACTGACCCACATAATATTGCTCAGGATTTGCCAAATGATAAATTGTCGCGAGCGTTTGAGCGTTATGCGTTGCAAACTGAGGATAAATATAATCTGGTTCAGCTAAAAGCTTCTTCGCACATGCGATGTATGACAAATCTGTATGCACTTTACGTGTAAATACAGGGTAGTCCGACATCCCATCCACTTGTGCCTTTTTAATTTCACTATCCCAATAAGCACCTTTCACTAAACGAATCATCAAACGTTTACGGCTACGTTTTGCTAAATCAACAATATAGTCAACCACGTAGAAACAACGTTTTTGATAAGCTTGTATGACAAAACCAATGCCTTTCCAGTCTGCTAAAGCAGGCTCGAAACATAGGCGTTCGAGTAGTTCGAGTGAGATCTCAAGACGATCAGCTTCTTCTGCATCAATATTTAAACCAATGTTGTAATTCTTCGCCAAGATCGCTAAATCAAGAATCTTCGGATAAAGCTCATCGTGTACACGTGAAATTTGTGAGCGTTGATAACGTGGATGTAGCGCAGAAAGTTTGATTGAAATCCCTGGACCTGTATACACGTCTTTGTCTTGTGATGCTTTACCAATCGCATGAATAGCTTGCGTGTAATCTTCGAGATAACGATTAGCATCTTGTTCAGTAAGGGCTGCTTCACCGAGCATGTCATACGAATAGCGGAAGCCTTTTTCTTCTAATTTTTCAGCATGTTCTAAAGCTTCTTCAATGGTTTCGCCTGTGACGAACTGTTCACCCATCATACGCATAGCCACATCGACCGCTTTACGAATAATGCCACGACCACTACGTGCAAGTAGGGAGGTGAGCATGCTTGAAAGACTTTGTTGTTTTGGCGTTTCCATCAACTTACCGGTCAGCATCAATCCCCATGCTGCAGCATTGACAAACATCAGATTACTTTGACCTAAGTGATCTTTCCAATTGCCTTGATTAATCTTATCTTTGATCAATAAATCACGGGTTGCACTGTCAGGAATTCGCAGTAGTGCTTCGGCTAAACACATCAAAGCAATGCCTTCTTGAGAGGAAAGGGCAAACTCTTGTAGTAAACCTTGTACGATGCCCGCTTTACCACCTGAGCTTTTGCGATCACGTAAGCTATGCGCCAAATTAAAAGCAAGATCATAAATTTTTTGATTTAATTCTTGATCGATTGCAGTGTGATGAATCAGGTTTTGGATACATTCAGATTCATCACGGCGCCAAGCAGTATTTACTGCTGACTCATAATCATTTTTGTCTTTAAATTCGGTAATATACTCAAAGCTAGGGCTTAATATTGTGGCTTGAGTAGATTTTATGGTGTTCATATCCACGTCCTGTGAAGCATTAAAAATTGTTGAATGATTTGCCTTATATAATTTATCATTACAGAAAATATGACGAATAACTCACTATATTTTGGCTTATCTTTAGAGAATAATACTTATGTCAAACAATGGACTGACACTCGACCGCATCGATATTAAAATTTTAGATATTCTTCAAAAAGATGGAAAAATCTCGAATATTAAATTAGCTGAAGCAGTCAATTTATCTGCAACGGCGGCACTTGCACGTGTTCAAAAGCTTACTGCTGAAGGTTATATTTTAGGTTTTGAAGCCAAGCTGAATCCCAATTTGTTAAGAGCTAATTTTGTGGTTTTTGTGGAGATATTACTTGATAAAACCACACCGAATGCACTGGAAGCATTTTCGGAAGCTGTTTTTGAATACCCTGAAATTATGGCATGTCATATGATTAGTGGTGGCTTCGATTTTCTGGTCAAGATCTGTTGCGCGAATATGGAAGAGTTTCGCCGTATTTCTGGTCAGGTGCTTTGGCAACTTCCTGGTGTAAAAGAAACGCGTAGTTACCCTGTAATGGAAGTCATTAAAGACAGCTCTCAAATTAAATTGAGCTATAAGCCGAAATAGCCCGTAGATTCAGTGCTTATATCTTATTTTTTGAAAATAAAAAAGAGGCTATTTAGCCTCTTTTTTAGTGTAAATATTATCAGTGAAAAGAATTAACCCATTTCGCGTTTATAAATTTCTTCAGATTTATCGAAACGATCAGTCACTTCTTTTTCAGGTGCTTTACCCATCAAGCTCACCACAACGATACTGATCAATGAAAGTACAAATCCCGGTACGATTTCATATAATCCAAGGTGTCCCAGCGTATTTTTCCACAGGATCACGGTGACAGCACCAACGATCATACCGACCAAAGCACCGTTTAAAGTCATACGTTTCCAGAACAGAGACAATAGAATCAATGGACCAAATGCTGCACCAAATCCTGCCCAAGCGTAGGAAACTAAACCTAAGACCTTGCTCTCAGGATTCATCGCAAGAATGATAGCAAGCACTGAAATTGCCAGTACCATTAAGCGTCCAACCCATACCAACTCATTTTGACTGGCATTTTTACGTAGGAATGATTTATATAAATCTTCCGTTAGCGTACTTGAACAAACCAGAAGTTGACAGCTGAGTGTACTCATAACAGCAGCCAAAATTGCAGCCAAAATTATACCTGCAATCCATGGATTGAATAAAATCTTAGTCAATTCCATAAATACGGTTTCAGGATTGGCATTTACAGCTGCAGCAAGCTCAGGGTGAAGTTGGAAGTAAGCAATACCGATATAACCAACAGCCACAGCACCAGCAAGACATAAAATCATCCAGATCATACCAATACGACGGGCATTTGGAATGGATTTAACTGAATCCGCTGCCATGAAGCGTACCAAGATATGCGGTTGACCAAAATAGCCTAAGCCCCATGCCATTGAGGAAATAATAGCGAGTGTACTAATGCCTGTAAACATATTGGATGCATGTGGACGAGCGGTTTCAATGAGCATCGACAGTTGGGTGGTATCACCTATAGCCAAATACGTCATAAACGGAGCAAGTAACAATGCAAAAATCATCAATCCAGCTTGGAATGTATCCGTCCAACTAATGGCAAGAAATCCACCAATGCAAACATAACTCATGGTAGCGATCGCACTCACCCATAATGCAGTGGTATAAGACAACCCAAAAATACTTTCAAATAAACGAGCACCTGCGACCATGCCTGAAGCACAGTAAATTGCAAAAAACACCAGAATAATGAGTGCAGACGAAATTCTCAGCAGTTTCTTTTTATCACCGAAGCGGTGGGTAAAATAATCAGGCAGGGTTAAGGCATTATTTTGTACTTCTGTATGCACACGTAGACGACCAGCAACCAGATACCAGTTAAACCATGCACCGATAATCAGGCCAATCGCGATCCATGATTCAGAAAGTCCAGTGAGAAAAATAGCACCAGGTAAACCCATGAGCAACCAACCGCTCATATCAGATGCACCTGCTGAAAGTGCGGTCACAAAACTACCAAGACTACGACCGCCTAAAATATAATCCGAAAAATCGGTGGTTTTTCTATATGCATACAATCCAATGCATACCATCGCGATTATATAAAATATAAACGTGACGACGGTGGGGTGGGTAAAATTCATAACTTATCCTTTTGTCATAATGAGTCAATTCTTCCAAGCATTGATTTTTAATTATGTGTGGCGAATTAATCAGCTGATTCAACCATAGAATCATTTTTTTTGACTGTGATTTTTATAATGCGATTATGAGCATCTTCTGTATCTAATTGTACAAATGGATACAAATGGAAAAAAGGGATTTTTAAACTGTAATTCCATCTATAAAAAATTATGCTTTATTAATCCATCAAAATCAGCATTTACTCAATTCTAGAAGTTGCTTTTTATAATTTAATTTATGCCATTTACAAGAGTTAACAATGGGTACAATCTAGCTATACTTAATAATAATGTTTAGCCAAAAGCGTATCAATTATGCCTATTTAAAAAGGACAATAGGCATATGATGTTTGGGTACATATTACAATTCTAATGAGTGAGTCATAACATGGAAACGGTTCAACCTCTAGCAGTACGTATTGAAAAAGATTTATTGGGAAATCGTGAAGTTCCAATGGATCAGTATTATGGTATTCATACTTTAAGAGCCTTAGATAACTTCAAGATTTCTAAGCATACAGTAGGTGAGCAAAGTCACTTTATTCGTGCTTTGGCACAAGTGAAAAAAGCATCTGCACAAGCCAATCAAAACTTCGGATTATTGGCAGAAGAAAAAAGTATTGCGATTCAGAAAGCATGTGATGTTTTAATCGATCATCCAGAGCAATGGGCGACTTCATTTCCAAGTGATGTTTATCAAGGAGGGGCAGGAACCTCGATTAATATGAACAGTAATGAAGTTATTGCCAATATTGCCCTAGAAATACTGGGATATGAAAAAGGTAAATACGATATTATTCATCCAAATGACCATGTAAATAAATCTCAATCCACCAATGATGTATATCCAACCGCATTAAGACTGGCGACTTATTATGCTTTAGATGGATTATTTGAAGTCATGAATAATTTGATTAATAGTCTTTTATTAAAATCAAGCGAATTTAATTTTGTATTAAAAATGGGGCGAACTCAATTACAAGATGCAGTTCCAATGACGCTTGGTCAAGAATTCCATGCATTTGCAACATTATTAAAAGAAGATATTCGACTGATCAAAAAAACACGTCATTTATTATTAGAAATAAATTTGGGTGCAACTGCCATTGGTACGGGTGTGAATACACCACATGGTTATGCAAATATTGCCAATCAATATTTATCTAAAATTACAGGGTTAAATTTAATTGGTGCGGAAGATTATGTTGAGGCAACCAGTGACTGTGGTGTCTTTATTATTTTATCCAGTACATTAAAACGTTTAGCCGTCAAACTTTCTAAGATTTGTAATGACTTGCGATTATTAAGTTCAGGACCACGAACAGGGTTGGCTGAAATTCGTTTACCTGAATTACAAGCAGGTTCATCCATTATGCCTGCAAAAGTGAATCCGGTCATTCCAGAAGTGGTCAATCAAATTGCATTTAAAGTCATTGGGAACGATTTAACCATTACCTTTGCTGCAGAGGCAGGGCAATTACAGTTGAATGTGATGGAGCCTGTGATTGCTGTATCGATGAATGAATCTATTGAACTTCTAGTCAGTGCGATTCAAACACTCGATGAAAAATGTGTGCAAGGTATCGTCGCAAATGAACAAACATGTTTCGATGCCGTCATGCGTAGTGTCGGGATCATTACTTTGCTTGATCCAATTTTAGGTCATGCGAAATGTGATGAGATAGGGAAGCAATGTATTGCTGAAAATAAAACGATTCAAGAAGTTGTCTTGGAACAAGGTTTGTTGACACAAGCTCAGCTGGATCAAATCTTCTCTTTTGAAAATATGATTTCTGAAATCGCGGTAGAAGCTTATGAAGAAACTGAAATCGAGCGTGTCAGCTAATTCTGTTGACTTGGCTTGGATCTAACGAAACATAAGATAAAACCTGTAGATTAAGAAAAAAACTGTAGCTTAGGAAAAAATTACAGATTAAGAAAAGGATGATGCGAATACATCATTCTTTTTTTATAACAATTCATTACTTTAGAAAAAATAATCAACATTTATACTTGCCCAGCCAAATAACTATTTTTAGATTTTTCTTATAAATTAAGTAGACTTGAAATGAATAATAAATTTTTAATTGCGCTTTTATGTGCGATTACTTTAGCGGGTTGTGCGAAAAAAAATGAAGATGCATCGGCAGATGTTGACACAAATGCTGAACAGGTGGTCGCTGCCGATGTCGCTGATGCTCAAACAGTGATCGACGCGAACGCCAATGAACCCAATACAACGCCTGTAACTGAACAAAAACCTGATGTGATATTGAATACAGACGTTAATCCTGCTGAATCTGCTCGTCGTATGGTTCGAGAAGCAAATATCAACTTTAGCGCGCAGGATGTTGTCAAGACCACGCTTGCAGTGGAAAAGATTACGCTAGAGGCGGGTGGATTTATTGAACAAAAGAATATCGACTTTAATGTTGTCGACTCTAATCGACAAAGTATTGCTGAAGGTAAGGTTAAAGTTTTTGAAAAAGTTGATCCACTTGCATCCATGGTGATTCGTGTGCCGAGTGAGCGGGCAGCCAATGTGGTCAATCAACTTCTGCCTTTAATGTATTTTTTAAATCAACAACAATACTCAGCTAAACGTTATGAGCTCAGACTCCTTGAGGATAAAATTTCTCAAACGCAGACAGTTCCAAGTGATACGCGTAATGCACAACTCAGTGAAATTGCACGTCTTACCCGTATGGAAGTGCAAGACCGTGTTCGATATAGCACGATTACACTCGCCATCAGTCAACCGACTTTGGTGCGTGAGCGGATTGATATTGATGTAGATGCTGTAGCACGACTCAATGGCGATAGTTTCTGGAAACGGGCATGGAATGGTATCCAATATGGATGGCGTTTTGTTTTAGATTTACTGGTTATCTTAATCACGATTTGGCCACTTTATCTATTAGCTATAGGGGCTTACTTACTGTATCGCCTGTGCAAACCGTGGATCAATAAGATTAAATAATGTTGTAGCGCATTCACCTTAGCTTATACGTACCAATGACAAACCAATGATCAACTGATGAGAGTAATAGTTGATGATTGGTTTTTATTTTAGTGGATGATAAGTGTGAATGTGCTCAAGCTTAATGTTGTAAATGCAAATCCTAAACAAGAAACCATTGCTATAAATCATCTAGACGTTTTAAATCAGGCTTAAAATCTGCTGCATTCCTTGTGTAGCAGTCATCTTTAAACATTGATAATGTTTGGGTACACGAGAATAATCTGCTTGAGGATCAATATAAAAAGCTTGGCATTGCATAGATATTTCATGAATGAGTCCAGCGACTGGATATACCGTCAATGTAGATCCAATCACAATAAAAATATCTGCATTTTGAATGATTTGAATGGCTTCGTCATAGGCGGGTACAGCTTCACCAAACCAAACGACATGTGGTCTTAATGGATAACCTAAACGACAGAAGTCACGCTCTAATTTCAGTTCATTTCCTTGAATAGGATAAAACTCCTGACTATATTGAGCATTTGGCCCAGAGCTTTTAGCCAATCGAATATTGCCATGTAAATGTAAAACTTTTGAACTTCCTGCGCGCTCATGTAAATCATCAATATTTTGGGTAATCACTTGTACATCGTACTGATCATTCGATTCTAATTCTGCGATGGTCTGATGCGCTGCATTGGGTTCAGCTTCGGAAATATTTTTACGCCGTTCATTATAGAAACGTTGAACCAGTTCAGGGTCTTTTGCCCAAGCTTCAGGCGTAGCGACTTGCTGAATATCATAGTTTTCCCATAGACCATTGCTGTCACGAAAGGTACTAATTCCACTTTCAGCACTCATGCCTGCACCAGAGAAAATCACTATCTTTTTGATTGGTTTTTTGATTACGCTGTTCATTCATTAGCTCCAGAAGGATATGAGCGTGCTTCATTTTGTAATTCGAGTTGAATCCAATCCACAAATTTATCAATGAGCATTGAATTTTCCTGACTAGAATGCACAAGATAATAAGATCGAACGCCTGTAAGTTTTTTATCGGTAGCCATCACCAGTTCTGATGATTCCAATTCTTTTTTGATCAGCATTTGAGGGATCAGTGCCATACCCATGCTATGTGTTGCTGCAACAGCGAGCATAGAAAAAAGTTCGTGACGTTGTCCTTCAAAAGGGTTGGGATGTTCAATCTGATGTTTTTCACACCATTCTTGCCAAATATTCAATCGAGTCGTTTGCTGAAGTAAAGGAAGTTGAATCATCTGTTCTGGACTCAGATCATAGCAATAACTATTAATCTTTTTGGCATCAGGAAAATGTTTTTCGACCAGTTGTGGTGAACACACAGGAATGACATCTTCAGTCATTAAAAAATGGGTTTGTGTACCCGGCCAATGATCAATTTGTTGTTGTGTACCTGCATAAATAGCAGCATCAAATATATTTTCATTGAATAAAAAAGGTTTTGTACTGGTTTCTAAGTGAATGATAATTTCAGGATAAATCTGATTAAACCGTTGTAATTTAGGTAGTAGCCAACGGGTGGCAAAAGTCGGCACAACGCCTAATTTTAGGGTTCCACCTAAGCCTTTGTGTGTAATGACATCCAAAGTACATTGTTCCAAACCAATTAAATAAGGCTTAATACTTTGATAATAATGCTGACCTGCTTGGGTTAATTCAACACCGTGCCTTGTACGATTAAATAAGCTTAAACCCAGTAATTCTTCAAGCTGTTGAATTTGTCGTGATACAGCGCTTTGAGTAATAAACAGTTCTTGAGATGCGTGGGTGTAGCTTTGATGCTTTGCTGCAGATTCAAAACACAGTAGACCTTGTAACGATGGAATAGTTCGCCGCATGGATCAATCCTTTATCCATTAAGGTATAAGTTAAATACATAGTTAATATCTTAATTTATGCAAAATATTCGAATATGAAAAGCATTGATTTAGAATTAGACATTTAATTTGAACTGTTTTATTCAGTGTCATTTTAGATATTCCAAAATAGCATATCTGCATGCATATATATCGTTTGAATTATAGCTAACACAGACTTAGCATCAAGATGAAAATAATGATCTAAATAAGCAGAGGATGCTATGAATCAAATGGTCACGACAAAAAAAGCAAAAGTTCAATTCAATTGGCAAGATCCATTTTTAATCGAACAACAGTTAACTGAAGATGAACGCATGATTCGCGATACTGCATTCGCCTATTGCCAAGACAAGCTAGCACCACGTGTACTTGAACAATTTCGTCATGAAAAAACGGATGTGACTATTTTCCGTGAGATGGGTGAGCTTGGGCTGTTGGGTCCAACCATTCCAGAGCAATATGGTGGTGCGGGACTCAATTATGTGAGTTACGGATTAGTTGCTCGTGAAATTGAGCGTGTCGATTCAGGTTATCGTTCAATGGCCAGTGTACAAAGCTCATTGGTGATGGTGCCGATTAATGAATTTGGCTCGGAAAGCCAAAAACAAAAATATCTACCAAAGCTGGCGACTGGTGAATATATCGGTTGTTTTGGTTTAACTGAACCTGATCATGGTTCGGATCCAGGCAGTATGATTACTCGAGCAAAGAAAGTAGAGGGTGGTTATCGTTTATCCGGTGCCAAAATGTGGATCACCAACAGTCCGATTGCAGATGTATTTGTGGTGTGGGCAAAAGAAGTATCTGCTGAAGGCAATGTTGGGGATATTCGTGGTTTTATCCTTGAAAAAGGTTGGGAGGGTCTTTCAGCGCCTGCGATTCATGGCAAAGTCGGATTACGTGCATCAATTACAGGTGAAATTGTGATGGATAATGTGTTCGTGCCTGAAGAAAATGCTTTTCCAGACGTGCGTGGATTAAGAGGCCCATTCACTTGCTTAAACAGTGCTCGCTATGGGATTGCTTGGGGTGCAATGGGTGCAGCAGAATTTTGTTGGCATGCTGCTCATCAATATACGATGGATCGTAAACAGTTTGGTCGTCCACTTGCTGCGAATCAATTGATTCAAAAGAAGCTTGCAGATATGCAAACTGAGATTGCTTTGGGTCTACAAGTGGCTTTGCGTTTTGGTCGTATGAAAGATGAAGGCATTGCTTCTGTTGAAGGCACATCTTTAATTAAGCGCAATAACTGTGGTAAGGCTCTTGATATTGCACGCGTTGCGCGTGACATGATGGGTGGAAATGGCATTAGCGATGAATTTGGTGTTGCTCGACATCTAGTGAACCTTGAAGTTGTGAATACTTATGAAGGTACACATGATGTCCATGCACTCATTTTAGGTCGTGCCCAAACAGGTATCGCAGCTTTCGCGAATTAAAGATATCTGTTGGTGTACATCTGAGGGAATCAGGATGATTTCCTCAATCAACGAATCAATTTAATAATATATTAAAAAAGGATTCATCGAGAGTCTATAGAGATGCTTTGCCCTTTAAAAATTATAAACTGATATAAAAACAAGAATAATCATAAGTTTATATAGGGAAGTATTTAAGCTTAGAACCGATGACTCATTTGGGAAAATGAGGGTATGGATGATGAATAATGAAATACAAAATAGTGATGTGATGGGATTAAAACTTCCTTCAAATGTGGGTACAGCACATAAGATCACGTCGAAAACATGGAAGCTGGCTTTTATATTTGCATTTGTCTCGCTGGTAATCGACGGCGTAGATATCATGTTGCTGTCATTTAGTTTAACCAGTTTAAAAGCTGAATTTGGCTTAACCAATTTTGAAGCAGGGATGTTAGGCAGTGCTTCATTGGCAGGTATGGCGCTAGGTGGTATTACGGGTGGATGGGCTTGTGACAAATTTGGTCGTGTAAAAACGATTGCTTGGTCAGTGGTTTTCTTTTCGATTATGACCTGTATTTTGGGTTTTACCCAAAGCTATGAGCAATTTATGATTTTACGCTTTATTGGTGCCTTTGGTTTGGGTTCACTTTATATGGCGTGTAATACCTTGATGGCTGAATATGTTCCCACCAAATATCGCACAACCGTACTGGGAACACTTCAAACGGGTCAAACTGTGGGTTATATCGTCGCAACTTTAATGGCAGGTGCGATTATTCCTGATCATGGCTGGCGTATGTTGTTTTATGTCACCATTATTCCAGCGGCTTTTGCTTTAATCTTTATGCGTTATGTACCTGAGCCTGCATCTTGGCAAGAAGCAAAAATTAATCAGCTTAAGCGAAAACAATTAAAGCTTGATTCGATTGCAACACAGATCAATCAACCTGTTTCAGCACAACCGACGGCTAAAGTATCTGAAAGTATTTATAAACGTATTTTCAGTCATACCCAACATCGCAAAATGTTCTTGCTTTGGATGACCACGGCGGCCTTCTTACAGTTTGGTTATTATGGTGTAAATAACTGGATGCCGATGTATCTTGAAACTGAACTGAATATGAACTTTAAAGCCCTAACGGGTTATATGGTAGGTGCATATACAGCGATGATTTTGGGTAAAATACTAGCGGGTTACGCAGCTGATAAGTTAGGACGTCGAATAACCTTTGTCTTTGGTACGGTCACGACTGCGGCATTCTTACCTGTGATTATTTTCTTTAATACACCGGACAATATTGCATATCTATTGGTGATCTTTGGTTTCCTATATGGCATTCCCTACGGTGTAAATGCAACGTATATGGCTGAGAGTTTCTCAACAGATGTACGTGGGACTGCGATTGACGGTGCATATAATATGGGACGCTTGGGTGCTGCGATAGCTCCAGCGACGATTGGGATGATTGCGGCTGGAAGCTCATTCACCATGGCATTTATTGTAATGGGCGCAGCTTACTTCATCGCAGGTGTGATTCCGGGATTATTGATTCGTGAACGTCAATACGATCCGCAACAATCCTCACTGGTTAATCCAGTCAAAGAAGATAGCAGTATAGCGGGTGGCACAACAACAGAAACGACTGTCAAAGCTGATACGTTAAGCACCAGTAAAACCTAAAAAATAATGAAAGTTTCAAGCTTGGAAGCTTTCTTTGAGAACGTTAAATGCCAAGCTTGAAATGAAGGGAGTGATGGAAAATGGGCGCATTACAGGGAATTCGTGTTTTAGATCTAAGTCGTGTGTTAGCGGGGCCATGGTGCGGACAAATTTTGGCAGACTTAGGTGCGGAAGTGATTAAAATAGAACGTCCAAAAGTCGGGGATGATACGCGGACTTGGGGGCCCCCTTGGATGATGAGTTCATCTGGTGAAATGACACGTGAGTCGGGCTATTTTCAATGTGCGAATCGGAATAAGTATTCGGTTGCGATTGATATAGCGACAGTAGAAGGTCAAGCACTGGTTCGAGATATTGCGATGAATTCGGATGTGGTCATCGAAAACTACAAAGTCGGTTCATTGGCTAAATATGGGCTGGATTTTGAAACCTTGAGTGCGATCAATCCGAAATTGGTGTATTGCTCAATCACAGGCTTTGGTCAAACTGGACCACGTGCTGAAGAACCCGGCTATGACTTTGTCATTCAAGGGATGTCAGGGTTAATGAGTATCACCGGTGAAAAAGAAGGCGAGCCAGGAGCAGGGTCTCAAAAGGTGGGTGTTGCTGTAGTTGATATTCAAACAGGGCTTTACGCCACTGTAGCCATTCAGGCGGCATTGATCGCAAGACAACATACAGGTCGCGGGCAATATATTGATATTTCATTATTAGATGTTCAAGTTGCGACATTAGCCAATCAAGGCATGAACTATCTCACTACGGGTGTTTCTCCACAGCGGATGGGTAATAGTCACCCAAACATTGTGCCATATCAGACCTTTAAGGCGAAGGATAAAGAGTTCATTATTGCATGCGGAAATGACAAGCAATTTAAAGACTTGTGCGTTGCGATTGGTTTGCCTGAATTATTAGAGGATGACCGTTATGTTAAAAACCAAGATCGTGTTAAACATCGAGTTGAACTGATTCAATATCTGAGTCAGCATTTCTTAACAGACAATGCAAAACATTGGGTAGATGCGATTCATCAGTATAAAGTGCCAGTCGGTGTGATCAACAGCATTGCAGATGCATTTGAAGAACCACAAATTCAGCATCGTAATATGGTTGTTCCAATTGAACATGCCTTAAACGACCAATTCAAAATGATTGCATCGCCCATTCGAATGTCGGACACGCCAGTAGAGTATCATCGTGCGCCACCGATGTTAGGTGAGCATACCTCTAAAATAATTAGTCGCTATCGTAATGAATCAGAAATTCAAGCCTTAGCAGATAAAGGTGTGATCGAGAACTTCAACTATAAGTAATCGGACAATACGGATTCATTTATCTGAATTTACTGATCATATACATATATAAAGGCTCTGTATCAGAGCCTTTTATTTTGGAAGTTGCTTTAAATATTATGTCTAAGAAATTTGGAAATTTCTTTGCTAAATTTTAGAGGTTCTGACGTTAATGGTGTATGTCCAGATCTTTCGAATAGAACCGTATTAGCATTTTGAACTGAGCTTGCAATTTCTAGCTGTCCATCGCGTGGATATAAGGTTGATTTCGCACCAATAAAAAAAGTTGTTGGACATTTTAATGACGCAAGCGCAGCACGATAATCTTCATCGTGATTGAGGTAATTGGAAATGTACCATTTCAAATAATCTAGCCGTTTAATCGGCAATACATGATTTTTCAGTTTTGGAATATTCAATGCAAATCTAAAGATTTTAGGGGTGTAAGGATCTGAGGCTTGTAATTGAATGAAATCAAGCCACATTCCAGTTAATGTATTACGATCTAAATCTGATAAATCATCAATGGATTGAATAGAAATTCTTTGATCTAAAAAATCATTGAGTGAGGCTAATAATTGTTTAACTTGAGGATGTTTATCACCGAGTAATCCATACGTCCATGATTCATCACAACTAATCTTGGGTGTTTGATCAATATGTAAATAAGCCTTAATTTTTGAAGCCAAATCACCGTAGTGAAAACCATGCATGGAGGTGGTTGCTCCCATAGAATATCCCATGAGAATGAACTGATCTAAGTTGAGTTGTTCAATTAGGCTTTTAACATCACGCCAATGATTTTCTATGGCATTTAAATCTTGAGGAATGGCACAATCTTTCGATCCACCAAACCCACGCCAATCTGGAATAATAAATTTAAATTGATTTAAATCAGTCACTATATAAGGCAACCATTGCCAGCTTTGCATACCTAAACCTGAGAGCACCAATACCGGTTCACCGCGGCCAATCATTCTGACATAAAGTTGCTCGCCGTCCGGCATTTTAAAGTGAGGCATATTTAAACCTTATTTTTATTTTGAGAAGATATTTGAGTTAATCATGGCTATTTTATATGTCTTATATGAGAATCCGAAGAGGAATCATTTATTCTGATGCTTGATCAAACTGTTTAAGTTGATGGATCACACGCTCTAACCAATTGATCCAACCTTGTTCGAGTTCGATACCCAACTGCAAAATCATTTTATGAATATAGAGTTTTCGATCTTGATCATTGGAATGGGCAAAGTCTTTATCAAAAATGATTTGATAAAGTTTTAACTGATTTTGATGCAAAATTAAATGGCGTTCCAACTCTGGCAATAAAGTATTTTGTCCTAATTGTGCTTCGACACGTAAACGAACCATCAGTTCTTCACGTAACTGAGCGGGTTGACCTTGTTTATTGAGCCATTCAGTCAGTTCAATTCTTCCAGCCAATTCGACTTGATAGGTTTTCTTTCGCCCCGTATCTTTTTCATTGTCTACAACTGAAATCCAAGCTTTGGATTGCATGGCACCCAACTCTCTGTAGATTTGTTGGTGGGTGGCTTTCCAAAAAAATCCCATCGACTTATCAAATCGACGTGCCAATTCAAAACCTGAGCTTGGTCTTTCAAGTAAACTGGTGAGTAGCACATGGGACAAAGACATTATATTTTTTCTGACAGAATTGATATCGGCCTATTATGCAACATGTTGCACAAAATGCAATTCTCGCTTATAAAGTTATTGAATACGAATGCAACACATTGTACTAAACAACAAAAATGCCAGCGGAAGCCAGCCAAGGAGTACTGATGTCAAATTATCCAAATTTACTTGCGCCTTTAGATTTAGGATTTACTACATTAAAGAATCGTGTCTTGATGGGATCAATGCACATTGGATTAGAAGAAGTACCCGGCGGCTATGATCGAATGGCTGCATTTTACGCAGAGCGTGCGGCGGGTGGTGTCGGCTTAATTGTAACGGGGGGAATCGCACCGAATGATGCGGGGGTGACGTTTGCAGGTGGATCAAAATTAGACACACGAGAAGAAGCTGAAAAACATAAAGTGGTTACCCAAGCTGTACATGATGCAGGTGGTAAGATCGCGATGCAAATTTTGCATACAGGACGTTATTCTTATCAAGCTGATAATGTCGCGCCATCTGCGATTCAAGCACCCATTAATCCAACAAAACCACATGCTTTGACGTCTGCGGAAGTGAACCAAACCATCGCGGATTTTGCCAATTGCGCGAAGTTGGCTCAGTACGCAGGCTATGATGGCGTTGAAATCATGGGCTCAGAAGGCTATTTGATCAATGAATTTATCGCTGCGCGTACCAATCATCGTGATGATGAATGGGGTGGTAGTTATGAAAATCGGATTCGTCTACCCATTGAAATCGTCAAACGTACCCGTCAAGAAGTGGGTGAGAACTTCATTATTATTTATCGTCTCTCGATGCTAGATTTGGTTGAAGGCGGTTCAACCTTAGATGAAGTGATTTACCTTGCCAAAGAAATCGAAAAAGCGGGTGCAACGATTATCAATACAGGGATTGGTTGGCATGAAGCTCGTATTCCAACCATTGCCACCAAAGTGCCACGTGCTGCATTCACATGGGTGACTGAAAAACTAAAAGGTCATGTCAAAGTGCCTTTAATTACTTCAAACCGCATTAATACACCTGAAATGGCTGAGCATGTATTGGCTTCAGGACATGCGGATATGGTGTCTATGGCACGACCATTACTGGCGGATTCTGCATTTGTGAATAAAGCTGAAGCGGGTAAAAGTGATGAAATCAATACCTGTATTGGTTGTAACCAAGCTTGTTTAGATCATATTTTCTCATTAAGGATTGCCACTTGTTTAGTCAATCCACGTGCGTGTTTTGAAACAGAACTGATTTTTAAACAAAGTGAGCAAGTTAAAAAAATTGCGGTGATTGGTGCAGGTCCAGCAGGCTTAAGTTTTGCAACCTATGCCGCAGATCGTGGTCATCAAGTCACGATTTTTGATGCAGCGCCTCAAATCGGTGGTCAATTTAATATTGCTAAAACGATTCCGGGCAAAGAAGAGTTCTACGAAACACTACGCTATTTTAAACGTCAAATTGAACTCAAACCAAATATCAAATTAAAGTTGAACCATACCGCAACATTTGAAGAGTTAAATGATTCGGATTTTGATGAAATTGTGGTGGCGACAGGTGTTACTCCACGTCATCTTGATATTCCAGGAATTGATCATCCGAAGGTCTTGTCGTATATCCAAGTGCTCAAAGATCGCGTGCCCGTAGGTAAGCGCGTCGCAATTATTGGTGCAGGTGGTATTGGTTTTGATACCGCAGAATATTTAACCCATTCAGGTGATAGTTCGAGTTTAAATGCGGATAAGTTTTACGATGAATGGGGCATCGATACGAGTTATGCGAATGTGGGTGGTTTAAAAGAACCTGTGGTTGAGCAGTCTGAACGTGAAATTTATTTACTGCAACGTAAAGCGAAATCAGTAGGTGCAGGATTAGGTAAGACGACAGGTTGGATTCATCGCACAGGATTAAAAAATCGCAATGTGAACATGATTCCGGGCGTGAGCTATGAAAAAATTGATGATGCTGGCTTACACATATTAGTTGATGGTCAGTCGTCGGTGCTTGACGTTGATCATGTTGTGATTTGTGCAGGTCAGGAATCATTCACGGCGATGTTTGAGCAACTTCAACAGGCTGGAAAATCTGTACATTTAATTGGTGGCGCGAAAGAAGCAGGTGAGTTGGATGCGAAACGTGCAATTCGTCAAGGCGCTGAATTAGCTGCAACTATTTAATCGATGCAGCTCCTCTTTGACTCAATATGATCAAAGAGGAGTCAACTTTTTGCAAAAATATAATTAATGAATTAAAAAAGGAATTTTATATGGCGATTCAACAGACTCAACAATCAATCGCGCGTTGGCATGAAATGTTAAATAACCGAGATATGTCTATTCTCAATGAGCTATTGGCGGATGATATTGTGTTTCGTTCACCTGTTGCATTTAATCCATATCCAGGTAAGCCAATTGTATTTTTTATTTTAAGCAATGTGATTCAAATCTTTGAAAACTTCACTTATCACCGTGAGTTTTATTCTGAGGATGGTTTAAATGTTGTATTAGAGTTTTCTGCGAATATTGGCGATAAAAAATTAAAAGGGATTGATATGATTCGTTTTAATGATGTAGGTCAAATGATTGATTTTGAAGTGATGATCCGTCCCAAAAGTGGTATTGAAGCTTTGGCGACTTTAATGGGGCAAAGAATGGCTCAAGCGCCATCTAATTAAGTTAAAAGAGTTGAATATGCTGATTAATTGGGCTAGTCAAAGTGTTAGTCATAGGATAAAAATTGTTAAATATAGATAAATTTAATATTGAGTATGTAAGTGATTCATCTCATGAGTATTTAACTGCCGAAATTTCATTCGATGGACAAATTTTGTGTCAAATAAGTCAAGAAGAAGGGCAAGAGAATATTGAGATAGAATTTTTTCATCTATTTTATAAAGATAAAAATGATGTTTTTTTTAAATTTAGATTATGTGATTTCTATTCCATCGTAGATGAAGCAATTCAAGGTCTTAAATAGTCAAGGATTACACATATATGAAGTTTACTAATTTAACCCGAATCGCGGATAAGGATTTTTCTTTAAAACCATAAGCTAAATGTAATTTTATGATTAGTTTTTAGTGTTATCAGACCAAAGCATAGACTTTTTTATGCTCAAAATGATGGATAAGTCTCAAGATGAATGATCTCATTTCCTTAAGCAGGATTCGGGTTAATTTAATTTTTAGTTAACCACCTTAATAGCTGAAGTTTCAATGAATCAAATCGATATTATTTTGAGTTATTTTAAGAAAGTTCATCCTTATATGGGATTGGAATACCTTTGGTATTCATGCGATGGTGAATTTGATTACGAAGATTATCCAGAACTTCAAGTTGAGTATGATCCAGATACGGCATACTTTAAATCCCTTGAAGTGATGCTTAATAGTGGTAATGCATGTCTTTATTTTAACTCAAACTGTGAGGATATCTCTTTAAGGGGGCAACATTTATCTGTTTCAGCACAAGATCAGATAGAGCTTCTTAGGACTATTTGGATTGGTAAAGATGCTATGGACAAGATGGATGAGGAGAATGACTATCTAGGTTGGTGGTTCTTAATTTATTGTCCCTATGGGTTGTCACATAAAATATTTGATGAACAAGGCAAATTTATTAGATGGCACTACGAGTGATATCTAAAAACCGAGCTACTTAGCTCGGTTTTTATTTCAATCAATTCGATGACTAGTTTTCTAAAGCAGGGGTTGCAGCAGCAATGGCAGCCGCTACAGCATCATCTTCAGATTGGCTTGTAGAAGAGCTTGATTTCGGAGATGGAGTTGGCTTTTCCACTGCTGGCTTAGGCTCAGACTGTACCGTTGGTTTCGGTTCTGATTTTGGCTCTGGCTTTGGAGCGGCTTCTTCAGTAGCTGGTGTATCACGATATTCACGAGTAATGGTCGCAGTTGTATTATTTGAAACTTGATGCTCCACTGCCACAGGTGGTGCAGGAGGAATCTCAGCTTCTGTCGGCTCAACTGGATCTAATTGAGTTGGTTGTTGCTCAGTGGTTTCAACCGGTTGTTCCTGCTCTTGTTTCGGTTCTTCTTTTTTTACACATGCTGTTAAAACCAATGCAGTCGCAATTGCACCAGCAATTAAAAGTTTCTTATTCATAATCACTCAAAACAAAACTTGATAAATTGATGTTGCTAGTATAACAGCAAATTCACATGATGAAATCACCCTAAGTTTGTCTAAATCTTTATTGGAAATGATGATAGAATAACCAATTGTTTATTGTTCTTTGAATTGGTGCGGATTGACTTTGCTTTATTGGTACAAGGTAAAGTAAAATTGCGCAACATTGTAGGCCGAATTAGGCTTGATTGTACGAGAAACCCAATGACCCATTTTATTTTCGTGACTGGTGGTGTAGTTTCATCACTAGGTAAAGGTATTTCAGCTGCTTCAGTTGCTGCACTTTTAGAAGCCCGTGGTTTAAAAGTTACCATGGTCAAAATGGATCCATACATTAATGTCGATCCAGGGACAATGAGCCCATTCCAACATGGAGAGGTTTTTGTCACTGAGGATGGTGCTGAAACTGATTTAGACTTGGGTTATTACGAACGTTTCTTACGTCGTGCAAAAATGACTAAGTTAAATAACTTTACTTCAGGCCGTGTTTACCAAGATGTTTTAAACAAAGAACGTCGTGGTGACTATCTTGGCGGTACAGTTCAAGTTATTCCACATATTACGGATAATATTAAAGAGCGCGTACTTCGCGCTGGTGAAGGTTATGACGTTGCCATCGTTGAAATCGGTGGAACAGTAGGTGACATTGAATCTCTCCCATTCATGGAATCTGTACGTCAATTGATGGTTGAGCTTGGTCATAAACGTACCATGCTGATGCATCTTACTTTACTTCCATATATTAAATCAGCCGCTGAGCTTAAAACCAAGCCGACACAACACTCTGTTAAAGAGTTATTGTCGATTGGTATTCAGCCAGACATCTTGATCTGCCGTACTGAATACGATGTAGATGCAGACACTAAACGTAAAATCGCGTTATTTACTAATGTAGAAGCACGTGCGGTTGTTGTCTGTAAAGATGCACGTACAATTTATGAAATTCCACGTACGTTTTATGAACAAGACGTTGATGATCTGATCTGTGAACGCTTTGGCTATAACGATTTACCAGAAGCAGATTTGACGGATTGGGATAATGTTGTTGAGTCTTTACTGAACCCTCAATACACAGTACGTGTTGCAATGGTCGGTAAATATGTCGAACTTCCAGATGCATACAAATCTGTCAACGAAGCGCTTTTACACGCAGGTGTTAAAAACCGCGTTAAAGTTCAAATTGACTACGTCAATGCTGAAGAACTTGAAAGCCAAGATGTAAATGAAGTATTGAAAGATGCTGATGCAATCTTAGTTCCAGGTGGTTTCGGTGAACGTGGTACTGAAGGCAAAATGAAGGCAATTCAATTTGCACGTGAAAACAAAGTGCCATTCCTTGGTATTTGTTTAGGTATGCAGTTGGCAGTCATTGAATATGCACGCAATGTTGCGGGTATTCTTGACGCAACGTCTACTGAATTCAACCGTTCAACAAAATCACCATTGATTGGTTTAATCACTGAATGGTTAGATGAACGCGGTGAAGTCCAACAGCGTACAGCTCAGTCAGATCTTGGTGGTACGATGCGTCTTGGTGCACAAAAATCTGAATTGGTTGAAGGTACGAAGACTCGCGATGTATACGGCAATGCTGAAATTATCGAACGTCACCGTCATCGTTACGAAATGAATAACCGTTTTATTCCAACTCTTGAAGAGAAAGGTATGAAGATTTCAGGTTATTCACCAGTACAACGTCTAGTAGAAACTATTGAAATCCCTGAACATCCTTGGTTTATTGCTGTACAATTCCATCCGGAATTTACAAGTTCACCACGCGATGGGCATCCATTATTTGCGAGTTTTATCGATGCTGCAAAACAGCAATACGCTAAAACTAAATAATAACTGTATCGACGTTTTGATCGTTTAGGAACACACTAGGAAGTTTAAATGTCGCAACTAAAACCACAAGAAATTGTACGTTTAGGCGATATACAAATGGCAAATCACTTGCCATTTGTATTATTCGGCGGAATGAACGTACTTGAGTCAAAAGATTTGGCTTTTGAAATTGCTGAAACATATATTGATATCTGTACACGTTTAGATATTCCTTATGTATTTAAAGCAAGTTTTGATAAAGCCAATCGCTCAAGCTTAACTTCTTTTCGAGGTCCTGGTCTTGAAAAGGGTCTTGAATGGTTAGCCGACATTAAAAAACAATTTAATGTTCCGATCATTACTGATGTACACGAACCGTATCAAGCAGCACCTGTAGCTGAGGTGGCTGATATTATTCAGCTACCTGCCTTCCTCAGTCGTCAGACTGATCTGGTTGAAGCAATGGCAAAAACAGATGCCATTATCAACATTAAAAAAGCCCAATTCCTTGCACCGCATGAAATGCGTCATATTATGAATAAGTGCTTGGAAGCAGGAAATGACAAACTGATTCTGTGTGAGCGTGGCTCGGCATTTGGTTACAACAACTTGGTTGTAGACATGCTAGGTTTCGACACCATGAAAGAGATGAATGTTCCTGTATTTTTTGATGTGACGCATTCGCTTCAAACACCAGGTGGTCGTGCTGACTCAGCGGGTGGTCGTCGTGCGCAGATTTCGACACTAGCACGTGCGGGTATGGCAACAGGTCTTGCAGGTTTGTTCCTTGAGGGACATCCTGATCCAGATAAAGCGAAATGTGATGGTCCTTGTGCATTGCGTATGTCGCAACTAGAACCATTCTTAGCGCAATTGAAAGAATTAGATACCTTGGTGAAGGGTTTCAAAAAATTAGATACTCATTAATGCTAATTTTAGCATTTCGTTATTAATCAACTGAGGAATTGTTCATGAGCCAAATCGTTGACATTCGTGCACGTGAAATTTTGGACTCTCGTGGTAACCCAACCATCGAAGCAGACGTAATCTTAGAATCTGGTGTAGTTGGCCGTGCATGTGCACCATCTGGTGCTTCAACTGGTTCTCGTGAAGCTTTAGAACTTCGTGATGGCGATAAAGCTCGTTACTTAGGTAAAGGCGTTAAAACTGCGGTGAACAATGTAAATACATTGATCCGTGATGCATTGTTGGGTAAATCAGTTTTCGAACAAAAAGACATCGATAACACGATGATCGCTTTAGACGGTACTGAAAACAAAGAAAAATTAGGTGCAAACGCAACTTTAGCAGTGTCTTTAGCTGCTGCGCGTGCTGCTGCAACTGAAAAGAACATTCCGCTTTACCAATACATCGCAGACTTACGTGGTCAGTCAATCTTGACAATGCCTGTACCCATGATGAACATCATCAATGGTGGTTCACATGCAGACAACAACGTTGATATTCAAGAATTTATGATCGAGCCGGTTGGCTTTACTTCATTCTCTGAAGCGCTTCGTGCGGGTGCAGAAATTTTTCATTCTTTAAAATCAGTTTTAAACAAAAAAGGTTTAAACACTGCTGTTGGTGATGAAGGTGGTTTTGCACCAAACCTTCGTTCTAACGAAGAAGCGATTACTGTAATTCTTGAAGCAATTGGTCAAACTGGCTACAAAGCAGGTTCTGACATCATGCTTGCGCTTGACTGTGCATCTTCAGAATTCTATAAAAATGGTCAATACATCCTTGCTGGTGAAGGCAACAAAGCATTCACAAGCAATCAATTTTCTGATTATCTAGCGGGTCTTGTAAATCAATACCCAATTATCTCAATTGAAGATGGTTTGGATGAGTCTGATTGGGAAGGTTGGTCTTACCTGACTTCTATTCTTGGCGACAAAATCCAATTGGTAGGTGATGATTTATTCGTTACAAACCCGAAAATCCTTCAACGTGGTATTAATGAGAAAGTAGGTAACTCTATTCTGATTAAATACAACCAAATTGGTACGTTGACTGAAACTTTAGATGCGATCTACCTTGCTAAAGCAAATGGTTACTCTACAGTAATTTCTCACCGTTCAGGCGAAACTGAAGATTCAACCATTGCTGACTTGGCAGTGGGTACAGCAGCGGGTCAAATCAAGACAGGTTCATTGTGTCGTTCTGACCGTGTAGCGAAATATAACCAATTACTTCGTATTGAAGAATTGACTAATGCTGCATATCGCGGTAAAGCTGAATTCAAAGGTTTGAATTAAGTTTAGCTGTCCATGTTAGAAGTCTTTAAAACAACTTCCAGTAAAGTGATTTTGGTGGCTGCGATATTGATTATCGCAGTCTTCCAATATCGCTTTTGGTTTGGTGAGGGAGGTTATTTCCCTCATCAGGCTTTAGTTCAAAATATTCAACAACAAATTGAAACCAATGAAGAACTAAAAGAAAGAAACCGCATTCTCGCGGCAGAAGTGTATGATTTAAAAAATGGCGTAGAAGCGATTGAAGAACATGCACGTTTAGACCTAGGTCTGATTAAGCCACACGAAACGTTTGTACAAATGAGTACGGTAAGTACAAATTACAAACCGATTTATATTGATCCAACTGCACAAGTAGACTTAAGAACCAATGAGCGAGCTCCAGCTGAACCTGAACAACCGTAAGTTATGGGCTATTATTCCTGCCGCAGGTTCAGGGAGTCGTTTTTCAAAGACACAATTAAAACAGTATCAAACCATTCAAGATAAGACAGTCATCGAGCATACGGTTCAACGCTTGAATGATTTGCCACTGACAGCATATGTGTTAGCGATTGCTGAAAATGATGATTTTGCACAAACTTTAAATTTCAAAAATTCCGACAAAGCATTGTTTTGTTTGGGTGGTCAAGAACGAGTAAATTCTGTTTTAAATGCACTCAATTTTTTAAGTGATTTGGCAGATCCAAAGGATTTAGCCTTTGTACATGATGCAGCACGTCCGTGTGTGAGTCGTGAAAATCTTTTTAATCTGGTTCAAACAGCAATGAATGAAAATTGTAGCGCCATTTTAGCCACTCCAGTACGAGATACATTAAAGCGAGTACCTCAGATTCAACCTTCAACTCACGAAAATACCATTGATAAAACGGTAAGTCGTGAAGAGTTATGGCAAGCACAAACACCGCAAATTTCAACGATTGGCTTGTTGAAGTCAGCCATTGAAACCGCTTTAAAAGACCAAATCACGATTACAGATGAAGCAAGTGCTTTAGAATATATTGGTGAAAAAGTCAAAGTGGTGATGGGGCGCTCAGATAATATTAAGATTACATATCCTGAAGATTTAGAGTTAGCCCGACTGATTATTGCATCTCAAAATAGTTAATTTATAAACAATCAAGTAAAGGTATTTCATAAAGATCATGAAATGCCTTTTTTTATGGCAATTTTTAATTTGAAATAGACTTGAATATGATGACTATTCAGCATAGTTTGGTAGAAAGATAAGAAAAATCTTAACAAAGTTGAATCTTAATTTGTTGTGTAGATTTAACTTCAAATATTCTGAATAAGAAAATTCAGTTAAAACGATAATAATCTAATGAGGTGCTGTATGCATGTAGTTGTCATGGGTGCAGGTGTGATCGGAACTACCACCGCGTATTATTTGTCTAGAGCGGGTCATGAAGTGACGGTGATTGATCGTCAACCGAATGTAGCTCTAGAAACCAGCTTTGCCAATGCAGGACAAATTTCTCCAGGTTATGCTTCGCCTTGGGCTGCACCGGGAGTACCACTTAAAGCCTTTAAATGGATGTTTCAGCATCATTCTCCCTTAGCGATTAAGCTCACTGGAGATATGTATCAATACCAGTGGATGATACGCATGTTGGCAGAGTGTAATATTAATCGCTACCAAATCAATAAAGAACGCATGGTTCGCTTGTCTGAGTACAGTCGTGATTGTGTTGGTATATAAATTGTTAAATATTGTTTTACCTACGATTGGCGTTCCATCTGGTGTTGCAGGTCTTAAACCCGTCCAAAAATGTGCATCAGAAATATCACTTGCATTTGGAAACAACTGCTGCAATACCATTAAAAGCGTATCTTCACGCGTGCTATTTAAACTACGGTCAAAGCCATTAATTTCAGCCATCCCTCCTACACGAATACGATCATCAAAACGCGTCAGTGCAATTTTATAAGATTCATCTAAAATCGTGGAAATCGGTGATTTAGATTCATCTAATATTTTTGTTGTAATGGAATATCCCTTCAGTGGATAAACAGGTGCCTCTATACCGATCAGCTTCAACATTTCATGGCTATAACTGCCCAGTGCCATCACATACACATCGCCTTTAATCTTTGTTCCGTCTTTGAGAATAATCGCTTGGATTTGATCATTGCTTTTTAAAATTGATTTGATATGCGTATTAAATAAAAACTGCACACCCTGCTTTTTCGCGATTTCAGACAATTCTGTCGTAAATTTTTGACAATCGCCCGTTTGATCATTCGGTAAACGCAGACCACCTACGAAATCCACAGTTGCATGTGCAAGCGCAGGTTCAACTCGAATGACCCCCTCTTTATCTAAGAGTTCAAATGGAACGTTCTCTTCCTTAAGTACTTCTGTATCTTTACCCGCAATATCAAGTTGTTCTTGCTTTCTAAATAATTGCAGGGTCCCTAACTGCCTTTCATCAAAATGAATTTGAGTGTCTTGACGCAGTTGATCTAGACAAGGCATGGAACTTTGGGCTGGACAATGTCATGTGGTTCGGCACAATTGTTATCGGATATTATTTCTCAGCAAAAACCAGCAATTGAATATAATGATCTGAATATTTTTAGATATCAATCTTAATACTCTTCCAAATCAGCTGGAAATAGAGGGTATGAGGCTAATCATTTTCAAATGAATTTCTAATTTAACCTGAATCGCGGATAAGAAATTGACTTGAAAAATAAGAGGACTAGAGCCATCAGTTGAGTTATAGCCAAATATGAAACATAAGCTACATCATCTTAAATACGATATCCAGAGCTTCCTGAATGGTTTTATTGTTCTGAGCAATGATGTGCCTGACTTTACTTTTTAAGACAGACCATGCTTTTTCAATAGGATTGAGGTCGGGACTATACGCAGGTAGATAAACGATTCTTGTCTTATATTTTGCTGCTAAATCATCAATCGCTTGACCTT